>JBBDWW010000435.1:0-11740 GCA_040902645.1 Dongiaceae bacterium
GCGCCGCGCTCGGGGGGGGCTTAACGACGATCCCTTGGCGGCCGCGGCAGACCGCGGCGTGAGGGGGAGGGATAGGGTGGGGGGTGAAGCAGTTCCGGACACCGACGAGGCTGCAACGCTGAACGTCGCGTCACGCCCGATGCCGGCGATCTGGCCGCGCGCGATCAATGCGGGATCGCGCGCCCCGGTCTCGTAGACCGCGAACTTCACGCTCGACGAGCCGGCATTGAGAATCAAAAGGCGGGAAGGAGTCATTGTGCGATACCCCCCACCCTGACCCTCCCCCTCAAGGGGGGAGGGAAATCTTTTCTTAATCGTCGCACCTTCTGCCGCGACAGAAGAAAGAGTGATGCATTCAGTTCCTGCAAAACTTCAGAGAACCTGAAAAAGAAATTCCCTCCCCCCTTGCCGCGATCAGTCGCGGCCGACCGCGACGTGCGGGGGAGGGGTAGGGTGGGGGGTGTTGCCGTTCGCCGATCTTTCAATGCGGTCGTCTGATCAAGTCGCTCACGCCACCGTATAGTCGGAATATTTCTTCAGCATCCGCTTCGGCTTTTTCAGCGCGTCGCGGCGGAACGGATCGCCGAGTTCTTCCGTCGCCATGATCTCGATGATCGTCGGCTTGTTCGACGACGTCGCCTGTTTCAGCGCATCGCCGATCTGGTCCGGCGCGTCGACCTTGATGCCTTCGGCGCCCATCGCCCGCGCGATGCCGGCGAAGCTCGGGTTTTGCAGGTTCGTGCCGAGATAGCGGTCGTTGTAGAAATCGATCTGGTTCTTCTTCTCGGCACCCCACTGACCGTTATTGAACACGATCGCGGTCACCGGGATGTTTTCGCGCACACAGGTCAGCGTCTCCTGCAGGCTCATGCCCCAGGCGCCGTCGCCGACATAGGCAACCGCCGGCCGGTCGGGTGCCGCCACATTGGCGCCGATTGCGGTCGGAAAGGCATAGCCGCAATTGCCGAAGCTCATCGCCGCGAAGAAGCTGCGCGGCTTCTCGAAGCGCAGATACGAATTCGAGACCGAGCAGATATTGCCGATATCGGTCGTCACCATCGCGTTCTTCGGCATCGCCTTCTCGAGCTCGCGCAGCGCGCGGCGCGGCGCAATCGGCGAACCGGAATCCTGGCCCCATTTGTTGAGCTCGGCTTCCCATTCGTCCTTCTGCTTCTTTACTTCGGCGAGCCGCGCATCCTTGTTGCCATGCGCCACGATCTTCTCGTTCGAGGTCTGCAGCCGCTGCAGGATCTCGGCCGCCGCCGGCTTCGCATCGCCGCAGACGCCGACCGTGATCTGCTTCACGAGGCCGAGCATCCGGTGATCGACATCGACCTGGATGATCTTCGCGTCTTTCGGCCAGTAATCGATGCCATGCTGCGGCAAAGTGCCGAAGGGCCCAAGCCGCGTGCCGAGCGCCAGTACCACGTCGGCCTGTGCGATCACCTTCATTGCAGCCTTCGAACCCTGATAGCCGAGCGGCCCGCACATCAGCGGATGCGAGGCCGGGAACGAATCATTGTGCAGATAGGAGGCGACGACCGGCGCGCCGAGATATTCCGCGAGCGCGATCGCTTCGGGCTGCCCATTCGACATGATGACGCCGCCGCCGGCGACGATCACCGGGAACTTGGCGCCGGCCAGCGCCTTCGCCGCCTCGTCGAGAGACTTCGCGCCGCCGCCCGAGCGTTCGATGCGGTTCGGCTTCGGGATCTCGACGTCGATATCGCCGTAAAACAGATCGCGCGGAATGTTGAGCTGGGTCGGCCCGCGTTCGGTCAGTGCGAGATCGAAGCAGCGCGAGGTCAGTTCCGCCATGCGGTCCTGCCGCATCACATGCGCCTGGTATTTGGTGATCTTCGAGAAGATCGGGAGCTGTTCGGTTTCCTGGAACCCGCCATGACCGATCGTCGCGGTGCCGGTCTCGGGCGTGATCACGACGATCGGCGAATGCGCCCAGTAGGCGGCCGCGACCGCGGTCACGAAATTCGTAATGCCGGGGCCGTTCTGCGCGATGCACACGCCGGGGCGGTTCGAGACGCGCGAATAGCCGTCGGCCATGTGACCGGCGCCCTGCTCGTGGGCGACCGAGATGAACCGGATGCCGGCGGCGGGGAAGATGTCGAGCGCATCCATATAGGCCGAACCGACGATACCGAACACGTCGGTGACGCCGTGCGCGACGAGCGTTTCGACGAAGGCTTCGCTAGGCGTCATGCGGGTCATGGTCTTTGGAACTCCTGGTGAAATCTCGTGTCGATCCCGGCGCGATCGGCCGGTCCGGCGTAAGGTCTGGCCGCGTTGCGGCGGGGCATCCTGTCACGGCCCCGCGCAAGGCCGCAATCATGCGACTAGAGCGCCGTTGCCGCCCTTTCCGCTAGGTCCAGCAAGGGCTATTTCCCCGGGCCAGTGGGGGCGGGGCGGGGCTGGGTCGAACGATGGTGCGGTCCTCATGGTTCGCCCTTCGACAAGCTCAGGGGGCTCATCATGAGGACTCACACTCATCGATGTGAACCTGGAAAATTGACCTCATCCTGGTCCTGTCGAAGGATGAGGCGGCCAAGAACCGACATGTGCCGCGTCAACCGTTGCGGTGCGCCCGCATCACCTCGGCCAGCAATTTGATGCCGGGTTCGATCTTCTCGGTTGCGATCGAGGAAAAGCCGAGGCGAAAACAGAAACGCGGCGGGTCTTCATCGAGGAAATGCACAGCACCCGGTTCGATGACGATGCCCTTCGCCGCCGCCTCGAGCGCGAGCCGGTCGGCATCGAGCCATCGCGGCCCCTCGACCCAGACCGCCGTGCCGCCCATCGAACGCGGCACGCGGCAGTCGGGCAGATGACGCGCCAGCGCCTCGTGCAGGATCTGCCAGCGTTCCTTGAAGGTCTGGCTCAGCTTGCGCAGCAGCGCATCGTGATGCCCGTCGGCGAGGAAGATCGCAATCGTGCGCTGATTGTTGGCCGGTGGATGGCGCAGCATCAGCCGCCGCATCGCGCGCGCCTCCTCGATCAGCGGTTTGGGCCCCACGAGATAGCCAAGCCGCAAACCCGGCGCGAGCGTCTTCGAGAGACTGGCGACGAACAGCACACGGCCGTTGCGGTCGAGCGTCTTGAGTGCGGGATGCGGCAGGCCGATATGGCTGATCTCGCTTTCGTAATCGTCCTCGATGATCACGAAATCGTCGCGCGCGGCGCGCGCGAGCAACGCCTCGCGCCGGTCGAGCGTCATCGTGACCGTCGTCGGAAACTGATGGCTCGGCGTCACATAGACATAATCGCAGGGACCGAGCCGGTCGTCGGGCACCAGTCCTTCTGCGTCGGTCGCGAGCCCGATCAGTTCGCGCGCGCGCAACGCGAAGATATTGCGCGCATCGGCATAGCCCGGATTCTCGATACCGACCCGCGTCTTCCCGTCGATCAGCAGGCTCGCCATCAGATAGAGGGCGTGCTGCGCGCCGACGGTGACGAGGATCTCGCTCTCATGTGCCGCGACGCCGCGCCGCGGCAGCAGGCGCGTGCGGATCTGCTCGATCAACAATTTGTCGTCTTCGTTGAAATGATCGCGGCTCCATTCCTTGACGGCATTGCGCGCGAGCGCCTGGCGCGAACATTCGCGCCAGGTCGCGATCGGAAACGCGGCGGGATCGATCTGTCCGTAGATGAACGGGTAGGGGTAGTCCGCCCAGTTGCCCGGCTTCACGATGTTGCGCTGCCGGGTCGGCTTGAGCCGAAGGCGCCGCTCCCAGTCGTCGCCTGCACCCGGCGCCGCGTTTTTGACGGGCGTCGGGCCGGCCGGCGTCGCGGCATGACCGTTCATCACATCGTCGGCGACGAAAAAGCCGCGCCGTTCCGCCGAAATGAGGAACCCTTCGTTCACAAGTTCCTGATAGGCGAGTGCCACAGTATTCCGCGCGATACCGAGATTGGCCGAAAGCTGCCGGCAGGAGGGCAGCGGACTGCCCGGCCGGATCCGCCCTTCGAGAATGGCGTCGACGAGCTGGCGGCGAAGCTGCGCCTGCAGGGTCACGCCCGGTTCGGGTCGCAAATGGAACAGATGGTCGCGCAAGGGCCGGCTGGCTCCATGTTTTTTCGCGGCTTGCCCGCCGGGCCCGGCACCCCGAACCCTCTCCGCTGCGCTGCAAGAGGCGGTTGAAATCTCGTAACGAATCCGACACCGGGCGGCAACAACCCTGCGTTAAACATGGTCGCGGTCACGATATTGCTTTGATGTGACACGCATACTACCGTTTGGCCCAGTGTCGGCCGGGCATGAAAATCGGCAAACGGACGGTCGGGGACCTGGGTCTCCCGCCACCCGGCGCCGCGGTTCCCGGCGGCACCTTTCAACAGGGAGCCCCTTAGCGATGACCCGCAAGATGAAAACGAATGCGACATTGAACGCCGCCAGGCGCTTCAGCCGTCGCACGATCCTCAAGAGCGCCGCCGCGGCGACGGCGCTGGCGAGCGGACCCTTCCTCGTCCGCGATGCCTTCTCGTCGTCCGGCGAGATCAACATCTTTTCCTGGTCGGACTATGTGCCGGACGAGCACAAGAACGATTTCGAATCCCGCACCGGCATCAAGGTGAACTTCTCGGGTTACGGCTCGAACGAAGATCTGCTGGCGAAGATGCAGGCGACCAAGGGCCAGGGTTTCGACCTGATCAGCCCGACCGTCGACCGCGTCGGCCAGTGGAAGCCGCTCGGCCTGCTGCAGCCCTTCGACATGAATCGCGTGCCGGTCGATCGCATCATCCCCGGCCTGCTCGCCGGTTCTGCCGATCTGTGGACCTGGGACGGTGGCCAGTATCATCTGCCCTGGACCTGGGGCACCGAGATGCTCGCCTGGCGCACCGACAAATGGTCGCGTGACTATGCCGATCTCTCCTACGGCGATCTCTGGGGCGACGACGTGAAGGGCAAGGTCATGGGCCGTCCGCATTCGATGATGGCGGGCATCGGCCTCTATCTCGACCATGCCGGCATCGTGCCCTCGAACGGCATGCTCGACGCCTACAAGAGCGAAGAGGACATGCGGCGCATCTGGGAAGAGATTGCGAAGTTCGCAATCGACCACAAGTCGCATGTGAAGCAGTTCTGGAACGATGCCGACGCGCAGATCAACGGCTTCATGCAGAACGACGTCGTCCTCGGCCAGTGCTGGGACGGTCCGCCGGCCCGCCTCAAGAAGGAAGGCGAACCTGTCACGATGATGGCGCCGGTCGAAGGCGCGTTCACCTGGCTCGACGGTTGCGCCATTCCGATCGGGGCGACCAACCTCGACGCGGTCTATGCCTGGCTCGACTACGCGTTCGAAGCGGAAGTGGGCGGCCGCTGGGCCAATCTCACCGGCTACAACGTGGTCGGCGTCGGCGCGGCGGATTATCTCGACGAGGCTTCGAAGAAGCTGTTCGAAGAGACCTATCCGCAGGACACGCTCGACAATCGCCTGTGGTGGTGGCCGCCGGCAGAAGCCTGGTACCCGGAAATCCGCAACGAGTATGTCGACCGCTTCGTCGCGGCGTAACACTCGGCAACGGAACGATCGCCGGCACCCCGAACAACTCGGGGTGCCGGTATCGTTGCCGGCAATCGCCCGCACTAAAGAACGGGCGCCCGCGATCAAGAACGGGCTGCCGGCGACAGGGACAGAAAGCGGCTTTACGCATGAGTGCCGACGTCGAACTCGATCACGTCACCATCCGGTTTGGCGACTTTACCGCCGTCCGCGATGCGCATCTCCGGATCGAGGAAGGCGAATTCTTCAGCTTTCTCGGGCCGTCGGGCTGCGGCAAGACGACCATCCTGCGCACCATCTCCGGCTTTCTCGAACCGACCGGCGGCGTGGTCCGGATCGGTGGCCGCGACATGGCCGGCATCGGTCCGAACAAGCGCCCGACGGCGCTGATCTTCCAGAATCTCGCGCTGTTTCCGTTGATGAGCGTGGCGGACAATATCGGCTTCGGCCTTGAAGTGCGCGGCGCCTCGCGCAGCGAGCGCCGCCGGCGCTCCGAAGAACTGCTGAGTCTCATCGCGCTGCCCGGTCAGGGCAACAAGATGGTGAGCGCTCTCTCTGGTGGCCAGAAACAGCGCGTCGCGATCGCGCGCGCGCTGGCCGTCGAACCGGACGTGCTGCTGCTCGACGAACCGTTGTCGGCGCTCGATCTCAAGCTGCGCCAGCATATGCGCACGGAGTTGCGCACGATCCAGCAGCGCGTCGGCATCACCTTCATCTACATCACGCACGACCAGGGCGAAGCGCTGACCATGTCGGACCGCGTGGCCGTCATGAGTGACGGCGTGATCCAGCAGATTGGTCGCGGCGCCGAGGTCTATAACAACCCGGCGACCTCGTTCGTCGCGTCGTTCGTCGGCGAGAACAATGCGTTCTTCGGGACCGTCACGCGCGCGGCCGACGGCCAAGCCGAGCTCGATACCGTGTTCGGGCCGATGCGCGGCCGCAACAATCAGGGGCTCAAGGTCGGCGACAAGGCGGTGTTGTTCATCCGTCCCGAGGCGCTGCGTCTTGCCAATGGCAGCGGCACGAACGATTGTACGCTCGAAAGCGACGTGATGACCAACGAGCTCGAGGGCGCGATGGTGCATCTCCGCCTCGCGCGCAGCGAAGGCGGCAAGCCGATCACGCTCTCGCTCACCAATGACGGCAAGACGATCGCGGCCGAGCCGGGCACGCGGGTCCGCGCCGCATTCGATCCGGCGCGCGCGGTCGCTCTGCCGCACGGGCCGCTCGCCGATGAATGATCCGTTCCTGATCGTTTCGGCCGTCGCCGTGCTGGCGACGGTTGCCATGGCCTTGCGCGCGCTCGGCGTGTTCGGCGGCGGGCGCAGCGCGCTGGTCATGCGCAACGGTTCTATCGTCTCGATCTACATCATCATCGCCGTCGCCTTCTGGGTTTTGGCGATGATCGTGCTGCCGCAGCTCTACATGGTGGATTTCTCGTTCCGGAACAATCTGCCGCTGCCGCAGCAGGGCGGGCCGGAAGACGTCCATACGCTCAAGAACTATCGCTATCTGATCTTCGGCGCGGAAGGCAGTACCGATTCGTTCAATCGCCTGCATCTGATGGTCTTCCTCAAGACCATCGGCTCGGCGATGTTCGTCACCTTCCTCGATTTCTGTCTCTGTTATCCGATTGCCTATTACATCGCCCAGTCGGCCAAAGGCGGCCATGCGCGGATGCTGTTCATCTGTCTGCTCGTGCCGTTCTGGGTGAACGAAATCCTGCGCGCCTTCGCCTTCCGCATCATCTTCGGCACCAGCGGGCTGTTGAACGCGGTGCTGATCGGGGTCGGCATCCTGCCGCCCGATGCGCCGATCGATTTTTTGCGCGCCGATGTTGCGCTCTATACGGGGCTTTCCTACGCCTACATCCTGATGATGGTGTTCCCGCTCTACAACGCGATCGAGAGCCTCGACCATAACCAGATCGAAGCGGCGCGCGATCTCGGTGCGCCCTGGTGGCGGATCCATTGGCGGGTCGTGATGCCGCATGCGAAGCCTGGCATCGCTTCGGGTTGCGTCATGGTGTTCATGCTGGCGGCCGGTGCGCTCGCGACGCCGCAGATTCTCGGTGGGCCGTCGAGCCTCTGGTTTACCCAGGTGATCTACGACCAGTTTTTCCAGGGAGCTAACTGGCCGCGCGGCTCTGCCTATGCCTTCGTGCTGCTTTTGAGCTGCGTTGTGTTCGTGATGTCGGCGCTCAAAGTCTTCAAGGTCAATCTCGGGGACATCGCCCGATGAGCGCGCGCAGTATCATGAAGCTGATGGTCGGGTTCTATATCGGGATTTTCTTCCTGTTTTTGTTCGGCCCGCTGATCATCATGAGCATTTCGGCCTTCAACGAGACCTCCTATCCGCAGGTCTGGCCGTTCGAGGGATTCACTTTCCACTGGTTCGGCGATTTCTTCACCGACGACATGATGGTGGGCGGCATCACCAACTCGATCTATATCGGGATCGGCGTGGTGTGTTTGTCGGTGCCGCTCGGCCTCGCCAGCGCACTCTTGATGACCCAGGTTGGCCCGCGGCTGCGGCCAATCTATTACACGATCATCGTCTCGCCGGTGCTGACGCCCGGCGTCATCCTCGGCATCTCGACTTTGGTGTTCTGGGACCGGATCGGCATGCTCGTGACCGGCACGCCGCCCGATTACCAATCGATTTTCTATAAGGGCTTCTTCCTGACGATCCTCGGCCAGTCCACCTTCATTTCGGCCTATTGCATGCTGGTGTTTCTCGCCCGGCTGCAGCGCTTCGACCAGACCCAGGAGGAGGCGGCGCTCGATCTCGGCGCCTCCAACGTACAGGTATTCCGCAAGATCCTGCTGCCGTTCCTGAAACCGGCGATTCTCTCCTCGGCCGTGCTGGCGTTTCTCTCGTCGTTCGAGAACTACAACACGACGCTCTTTACGATCCAGTCCGAGGCGACGTTGACGACCGTGCTGGCGGGGCGCGTGCGCATGGGCACCGAACCCGACATTGCGGCGCTCGCAGTCGTCATCATTTCGGTGACGTTGCTCGGCGCGGTCGCCTACGAGATCGCGAAGCGCCGCGAAGCGCGTCGCGAGCGCGCCCAGATCGCCGCTGCCAAGCAGGCCGGGATGCAGGATATCGGCTGGCAACCGGCGGTGGCGGAGAGCGCGGCGTCATGAGGGCAGTGTTGAAGTAAGTCTGCTCGGCGCTTTGATTCGAAACGATACTCGTCATTCGAGAGCGATTGCTCTGGTCATGCTGTTCCGGGCGCCGCTTGCAAGCGGGACCGGAAGTGTACAAGCTGAAAACTACTGGTTGCATCCTCAGTAATTTTGCCTATTGACTGAAGTACTACCAGCGACGGTTGTGTCAGTGGAGAGGGGCATGAGAATCGGCAACCTGTGGCGTAGCATTTTCGTTATCGCCATTGTCGTGAGTGTGTTCTCGGTGCGATGGGATCGGGTTGCAGCACCATTGGCGCAAGTGGAGGGAGTGGGAACCGGAATTTGCTCGACGTGGGACGAGTCTTGCCAATGCTATTACCAGGCACCCTGTGAACCTGACGAAGTCTACGTCGACGACAGCGAAGTCTATGTCGATGAGAACGAAGTTGATTACGGTAGCGGCGGTGGCGGTTGTGCTACTTCATCCGACTCTTACTCCGAGGCGAGCAGTGCCGGCGGCTACAGCGCCGGCAACCCGCCACCCAATGTCACCGAGAGCGATGGCCGTTGGTACCCGGCGCCCGGCTATTGCTTTGCAAATCAATTCGAGGGCGACTACAGCGTCTTGCCGGTCGGCAGCGTAGTGCCGGGCCTGAGCAACGTTCTTTTCCACGAGAGCTGCGACTACATTCCCGTCGCTGGTTATGTCTGGGCGACGCCGGGCGATCCCGCGGCAAGCAGTTATGCGGTGACGCTGCCGCACGTGCAGATTCTCGCGAATGGCGACTATCAGCCGGAACCGGGTTATTGCTGGGCAACTCAAATCGAGAGTGACAACAGCGTCTTGCCGGTGGGCAGTGCAGTACCGGGCCTGAGCAACGTTCTTTTCCACGAGAGCTGCGACTACATTCCCGTCGCTGGTTATGTCTGGGCGACGCCGGGCGATCCCGCGGCAAGCAGTTATGCGGTGACGCTGCCGCACGTGCAGATTCTCGCGAATGGCGACTATCAGCCGGAACCGGGTTATTGCTGGGCAAGTCAAATCGAGAGTGACAACAGCGTCTTGCCGTTGGGCAGTGCAGTACCGGGCCTGAGCAATGTTCTTTTCCACGAAAGCTGCGACTACATTCCCGTCGCTGGTTATGTCTGGGCCACACCGGACGACCCGATGTCGGACGGATACGCGGTGATCGCGATGTCTCGCGCGGGTGATCCTGTGCCAGATCTGGAACACGTTGAATTCGGGCAGAACGGAGAGTATCAGCCTGCTTCCGGCTATCGTTGGGCAACCGACCCGCCATCGGCGGCAAATTACGCCGTCCTCCCCGACTACGAATTCTATGGCAACGGCTTCATCGGTGGCACCAGTTGGATCGCCGGCTACAACAGGCCGAGCGACGCCGACCCCGAATTGATCGACAAGATCAATCAGTTATTCAGGACGAATGCCGAGCTCGCGGGTGTCGCCTACGGCGAAGCCGTCGATTTCGAGCGCTACAACTTCGTGCTCGGCATCGGCCAGACGTCAACCGTGTTCCAGGATTTGAGCACGCGTGTCATTTTCGATCAGTTCAGTAACGGCCAATTCACCGCGGCCATGCAGGAAGGATATAATTCACTGAAGGGCAAGGATTTCGACGAACTGGCGTGCCACAGCAATGGTGCGATGATTTGTCTTGCCGCGCTTGAGAATCGGGATTTGGCCGCTGACCGCGTCGTGCTCTATGGGCCCCAGCTATCCATGGAAAGCGTCAAAATGTGGCAGGCGCTGATCGATTCAGGACGTGTCCAGTCGGTGGAGATTTACTTGAATCAGAATGATCCTGTGCCTCCGTTTTCCATGTTGCTTGGATCGCGCGATGCGTTGTCGGCGCTGGGGAACCTAGGGCTCTTCAGGGTTAGTGTCTTGCAGAGCACCATTGCCGAAGCTGGCCCCGACATCGGCGTGAGGACATTCTCCTGCGGCGGATTAGTACCGACCCTCGATTGCCACGATATGCGTGTCTACAAGATCAATCGTGGTTGCGACCGAACCTCGTCGGGAGAGACCGTCCCCGGCACCGCGCTGCCGGGCGGTCGAGGCGTTCTCGAACCGCCGCCGCCATGCTGAAAGGGCCTGCTTGCGCTGGGTCCACCGTTGCGGAATTTGCTGAAGGATAGGGCTTAACCCTGCATCCTCGCGCGCGTATTGACCGCAGAATGGCGCAGAACTGATCGAAGAAAAATAGCGGCTGGCACGACCTCTTTTCTGGCAAGTGAGAGAGTTATCACTCACGCCTCTCTCGCGTGGAAAAACAGGCGCGCGACTTTGGCCGACCCGATATGCCGGATCAGCTCGCGCGCCGTGCAATAGGCGAACAGCAGCACCGCCAGCCACATATGCAACATCGCGAAATGCGCCCAATCGAACTGGGCGATCATCGTCCGATGCGCCGCGCCCAGCCCCTCGCCCTTGAACAGCAGCGGCACGAGCGCCTCGAGATAGCGGAACAGCAGCGCGGCGACGTTGTAGACGAACGTTTTCCACAGCACGTTCCAGATCAGCGGCTTCTCCGGATAGCGGTCGATGAACTTGAAATGATCGACGATCAGCAGGATCTTTGCGACCAGCAGGGCGCCGATCACCGCGCGGCCGAGATCCCAGACCTCGATGCCGTGTTCCCGCAATACAAGCCACTGGGTCAGGAGCAGCAGGCCAAAGGCGATCAGGAAGAAGATCGTCGGCGGGATGATCTCGCGAATCTCGCGCCGCAGGAATTGTCCGGCCCCCTTCATGCTCATCGCATCGCCCCCTTCATGCGGCCGATATAGCCGTCGCCGCGGCGCCGCCTCGATCTGCGACCGCGCGCCAGCCTAGACTGCCGCCGGTTCCGAAGGGAGTGCTCTTCGCCGCCGGTGGCATAGCCCTTCGCCGGCAACTGACCCTATCGGCGGCGGGTCGCCGGCCTCTATCATCCCAGCCAGAGACCGTTATTGCGGCCGCCTTGTGGCCGCCCGCTCGGGAGGAGCCAAGCCATGCAGTACAGCGTCAATTCGCTCGAAAACCACTGGATGCCCTTTACCTCGAATCGCGACTTCAAGCAG
>JBBDWW010000436.1:0-11716 GCA_040902645.1 Dongiaceae bacterium
AGACCACGCCGCGCGCGGTCGGCCAATGCCGGATCCGGTGCGGCTGGCCGAGGAAGGGGATGACGCGCCCGGCCGCGAACGGCACCGGGCGCGGCAGCCGGGCCGCGTTGTCGACGATCCAGTCGCGGTTGCGCAGCGCGAAACGGCGGCCTTCCGCGGCGCTCGCACGCTTGGGCAGCACCACCACGAGATGACCGAGCTCACGGTCGAAGCGCAGGATAATCGTGCGCGCCCGCGCGTCCTGGCGGTAGACCAGCGGAATCCGCCGGTCCTCGAACATCAGGATCTGGCCGTCGAATTGCCGGACCGCCGGCAGACGGCGTTTGGCCGGCCTTTTTCCGTTCCGCGAACGGCCCTTCGGAGCGTTGTTCTGGCGCGCTGTCGGCATCTTGCTTTGATAGCGGCCGGGGCCGCAGAGCGACAAGCGCGCCGTCGACCCACAGGAATTATTTCCTGTGGATAATCTTTTCCTTGGCCTCGCCCTCGATCAGCGCCTGTTTCACCTCGAGACCCCAGCGATAACCGCCGAGACCGCCATCGCTGCGCAGCGCCCGGTGACAGGGTACGACCAGCGAAACGGGGTTGGTCGCGCACGCCCGGCCGACCGCGCGTTGTGCGCCGGGGCGGCCGATTTCGGCGGCGAGTTGCGAATAGGTGCGGGTCTCGCCGACCGGAATCTGCCGGAGCGCTTCCCAGACCCGGCGCTGGAAGGCGGTCGCGCGGATATCCAGCGGCAGATCGATGGTCGGCACCTCGCCCGCGACATGGGCGAGGATCGCATCCAGCGCGCTTGCCAGCGCGCCCCGGTCGCGATCGATGTCGGCCGCAGGAAATTCCTCTTTCAGCGCGCACACCAGCCGGGTTTCGGCCTGGCCGAGGGCGACGAAACAGATGCCTTTTTCGGTTGCAGCGGCGAGTACCAGGCCGAGCGGCGAGGGCGCGAGCGCATAGGCGATTCGCGCACCCTGACCGCCCTTGGCATAAGTAGCCGGCGTCATGCCGAGCGCATCGGGCGCACGCTCATAGACGCGGCTCGACGAGCCGTAACCCGCGCCATAGGTCGCCGCCGCAACGCCGTCGCCCTTCTGCAATTCGGTACGGAAGCGTTCCATGCGTAGTGCGTCCGCATATTGCCGCGGCGTCACGCCCATCGCCTGGCGGAACGATCGCTGCAGATGCCACGGGCTGATGCGGCAATGGCCGGCCAGGGATTTCAGCGTCGGCGTCTCGCCGGCTTCGACCGCGGCCTCGATGAAGCGGCAGGCGCGGCGCATGGTTGCCGTCTGGCCGCTCGTGCGCGCGCCGTCGCTGGCGGGCGATGACGGCGCCCTGGCGCTGCGGGCGGTCATGCCCGTCGCCTCGGCAACGGTCGTTCCACGACCTTGCGCATCTCTCGTCGGTTCCTTCCGTTCGTCCCGAAACATTGCCCGATCCTCACTGGAATGCTACGCGATGAGGCCAATCTGGGCTGCTTCCCCGTCTGCCGCTATCCGATCCTTGCGGCCGGGCGCGCGGTCCGCAACCGCCTTTCCGGAGCCTCGCCGCCATGGCCGACATGCCGCCCTTCCATCTCGCCTTTCCGGTCGACGATCTCGAGGCCGCGCGCGGATTCTATGCGGGTCTGCTGGGCTGCCGGGTCGGCCGCACCGATCCGGCCTGGATCGATTTCGATTTCTTCGGCCATCAGATCACCGCACACCTGAAGCCGGAGGAAACCGGTGTCGCGCGCACCAATTCGGTCGACGGCGACAAGGTGCCGGTGCGCCATTTCGGCGCCATTCTCGAATGGGATCAGTGGCAGACGCTGGCGAAACGCCTCGAAGCGGCGGGAATCAAGTTTTTGATCGAGCCGCATGTGCGCTTCAAAGGCGAAGTGGGCGAGCAGGGTACGATGTTCCTGCACGATCCGGCCGGCAACGCGCTCGAGTTCAAGTCGTTCCGCGACCGCTCGAAGATTTTCGCGTCCTAGCGCGTTTCGGCGCCTTGCGGCCGACATCGTCGATCCAGGTGACGATGTGATCTTCGGGTTTGAGTTTGCGGGCTTCGCGCACGACGCGGCCGCGTACCGAAACCCCGGCCTCGTGCACGGTTTCCGGATCGCCGGAAATCAGCGGATGCCACCAATAGAGATCGCGGCCTTCGGCGACCAGCCGATAGCCGCAACTCGCCGGCAGCCATTTGAGCTTGGCGACGCGGCGCGGCGTCAGCTTGATGCAGTCGCTCACCTTCTGCTGCCGGTTCGCATAGTCGCTGCAGCGGCAGGTGCCGAGATCGAGCAGGCGGCAGGCGAGCGAGCTATGCTCGATCTCGCCGGTGTCGAGATATTCGAGTTTGACGAGGCAACATTTTCCGCAACCGTCGCACAGCGATTCCCATTCCGTGCGCGTCATTTCGTCGAGCCGCTTGCGCCGCCAGAACGGCACCGCATCGCTGCCGGCATCCGGATTCTCATCCAGTACCGGCAGCGTTGCGTGGCGTCGGGCGGTCACGATGCGTGCGCTCCGACTTGCTGGCCTTAGTACGGGGCGAGCGCGTCGCGCAGCGTCTGCGCGTTCGGATTCGAGAACTTGCCTTCGATGACGATCGCATAGGGCGTCGCGCCCTGACCGTAATAGGCTTCGTTCCACGAATCGCGCTTGAGGATGCCGGCACCCTCGAGCGACATGCCGCCGAACAGGCCCGAGGTTTTCGCGAACTGATACATGTCGGCATCGAGATTGGTCGTGGTCGAGGCCTCGAGGCCCTGACCGATCGGACCGATCGCGACCGAAATGTCGCCGCCGAACTTGAACTGGTTGTCGAGCACGGCATCGACCGCCCGGTCACTCATCACGGTGAAGACCACTTCGGCCACCTGGCCGCCGATCTGCAGGCCGACCGAACCGGCGGCCAGTGTGTAGAATGCCGGATAGCTCCAGCCCAGCGTTTCGTGACGCACCATGAGTACGCCCGAGCCGCCTTCGCCGCCGACGATGAAGCCGCCCTTCACGAGGGTGGGGAAGATGATCAGCGCCCTCGCCCGCTTCACATAGTAGGGAAGCTGGCTGAATTCCGACGAACTGATCAGCTTGTCGAACGTGATGCGCGCTTTGTCGACCAGCTCCTGCTGATCGGACAGCGCCGAGGCCGGCGAGGCTGCGCCGAAAAGTGACAGCGCCAGCACGGCGCCGGCGATAATCGCCTTCAGTTGCCCGAAGCGTGTCATGTGTCCTGGTCTCCTCTTGGGGGATGGTCGGCTCAAGGCCGACTCGGGGACGCGGGCTGGTCCATGGATAAATCTGGTCCCGAACTTTGGCAAATCGGTGGCATTGGCCCGCCGGGCAAGGGCGGGGCGCTGCCCGTCGTGTCAAAACTGTGCCGGACGCGGCCTTCAGCGCCGGAATCGACCCGGAAGCTGGTTCACCATCGCCACGCGCCAGACCCCGTTTGGCATTGCCGGGTCGGCGATATGGTCGAGCCGGGTCAGCGAGCAATTGGCGATCGCGAAGACGAGCGCTCGTTCCGCCTCGATGCCGAGTGCGAGGGCGAGGGCGGCCCGGATCGGCCCGCCATGCGCGACCGCCACGATGTCGCTGCCGGCATGGCGCTCGGTCAGGCGGCCGATCGCGCCCGCCACCCGCACCGACAGCGTTTCGAAGCTTTCGCCGCCCGGCGGTGCCTGATGCGCCGGGGCGAGCCAGAACCGGTGATAGCGTTTCTCGTCGCGCGCCTCGAGCTCGGGCCAGGAGAGACCCTGCCATTCGCCGAAATCCTGCTCGACGATGTCGGGCTCGATCAGCGGCGCGCTCGCACCTTCATGATGCTGGGCGGCGGCATGGATCGCCGCTGCCGTCTGATGCGTGCGGCGCAGCGGGCTTGCAACCCAGTGCGCCTCGCGCGGCAGCATCGCGGCGAGGCCTTCATAGATTGCGGCATCGCCGCAATCGGCCTCGAGATCGCAGCGCCCATAGATGCGGCCCTCGGGATTAATGACGGGCGCATGGCGAATCCACCACCAGCGTGTTTCGACGATGTCGTTCATGCGGGGTGTCTTTACGCGAGTGCGGCTGCGAGCGCGAGCAGCATCGCAATCTCCGCGATCTGTTCGCTGGCGCCGAGCACGTCGCCGGTATAGCCGCCGATCTGACGGCGCGCGATCTCGGTCATCGCCCAGGCGCCGACCCCGGCTGCGAGCAGCGGCACGAACGCATCGAACCCGAGCGCGACGATCGCAATGAAAACGGCAATCGCGAGCGAGGCGATCACCGCGCCCGTTTCCGGCGTGCCGGCCTGGAAGCCCTGGCCATCGGTCTTGGCCGGCTTGCGCCAGAACATGATCGCCGGCAGCAATCCGCGCGCGACGGTATGGGTCGCGATCAGCGCGGCAAAGACGAGACCCGGATCGGCCAGCGCCGCAATCGCGCCGATACGCAGCAGCATTGTTGCAACGATCGCGACGACGCCATAACTGCCATGCCGGCTGTCGCTCATGATCGCAAGCTTGCGTTCGCGTTCGAACGCACCGCCCAGCCCGTCCGCCGTGTCGGCGAGCCCGTCTTCGTGATAGGCGCCGGTCGCGAACAAGGTCGCCAGCACCGCGAGCGTCGCCGCCGGCAACGGACCAAGCCCGAGCCAGCTCGCAAGCCCGTAGGCAACGCCGCCGATCGCACCGACAATCAGTCCGACCAGCGGATTGGCGCGCATCGCAAAAGCAAGGCGGCTGCGGAAATCGACATGGCCGTTGGTCGGCGCGGGCAGGCGCGTCAGATGGCTCAGCATGAAGCCGAGATCGGCGAACCAGCCGGTCGGCGAGTACCAGCCGCGGGAATGGCCGGCATCCGCCGCCGCGGGCGGATTGTCGTCCGGCCCCGGCCAGCCCGAATCGGGCTGCCTCTGCCGATCGCCGTTACGGTCGTCCATTGTCATGGCGAAGTCGCTTCCGGAAATGGCCGAATCTCATCCTGCCGGTATATAAGGGGCCGGGCCATCTCCGGCCACCATGATCCATCCGTTCCCGTCGGGGGCCCGCTTGCGCGCGCATTTTTTACCATGAGCCACCTCATCGATCTCAGCCATCCGCTCGAAAACGGCATGCACGGATTCGCGTTCGTGCTGCCCGACGGGCGGCGAATCGCCGCCGGCATCTCGATCGGCGCAGCCATGCGCCACGAGGAATCGCAGGGTATGTATGGCGGCAAGGCCGAGTTTACCTTGACCGAAATGCGCTTCCAGACCTCGATCGGCACCTATCTCGACGCGCCGTTCGTGCGCTGGCGCCAGGGCCGCGATATCGCGGCCCTCGATCTCGAACAGCTCGTGCTGCCGGGCATCATGATCGATCTGTCGGGCCAGGAGCCGGGCAGCGAAGCGCTGCTGCCGGAAGATATCGATGTCGCCGGCAAGGCTGTTCTGGTGCGCTTCGGCTGGGATCGCCATTGGGGCACCGATCTCTATCGCACGCCGCCCTTCATCGCGCGCCGGTCGCTGCAATTCCTGATCGATGCCGGTGCGAAGCTCTATGGCGTCGACACTGCGAATGCCGATTCGTCGCAAGACATGGAGCGTCCGGCCCATAGCTGGCTGCTCGATCACGACGTTCTCATCGTCGAGAATTTGCGCAATCTCGCGGCCCTCGCCGAACGTCGCTTTCGTTTCTTTGCGGTACCCGTGAAGGCGGTCGGTGCCGCCTCGATGCCGCTGCGCGCGTTTGCCGAGACGATCGAATGATCGACTCTCTCGCCCCCAAGTTCTGTGCCCCCAAGTCCTGCGCTCCCAAGTCCTGCACGCGCGCGCAGCCATGAACCGGGCGCCGGTCGCGAGCTTCGATGAAATCCGCCGCGTGCTGGCCGAGTTTCCCTTGGCCGACGAAACCGCGCGGGCGGAAGCAGCCGCACGCGATGCGATTTTGACCAAACCACCCGGTTCGCTGGGTCGCCTCGAACAACTGACGCAATGGCTCGCCGCCTGGCAGGGACGCCATCCGCCGAAGCTCGACCGGCCGCGTGTTGCCGTCTTCGCCGGCAGCCATGGCATCGCACGCCGCGGCGTCTCCGCCTACCCGCCCGAGGTGACGGCCCAGATGGTGCAGAATTTCGTGAAGGGCGGGGCTGCGATCAATCAGCTCTGCACCGTCGCCGATGCGGAACTGCGCATCTATGAAATGGCGATCGAGGATCCGACCGAGGATTTCACCGAGCAGGCGGCAATGGATGAAGCGTCCTGCGCGCGCGCGATTGCCTACGGCATGATGGCGGTCGAACCCGGCATCGATCTCCTCTGCGTCGGCGAGATGGGAATCGGCAACGCGACATCGGGCGCCGCGCTCTCGGCTGCCTTGTTCGGCGGCAATGGCGCCGAATGGGCGGGACCCGGCACCGGTGTCGAGGGCGCCGAACTCGCACGCAAGGTGGCGGTCATCGATGCCGGCCTCGCGCGCCATCACGCGCAGATCGCCGATCCGCTCGATGCGCTGCGTTGCCTCGGCGGGCAGGAGATGGCGGCGATCGTCGGCGCGATCATCGCAGCGCGCATGGCACGCATGCCGGTGCTGCTCGACGGATTCGTGTCGACCGCTTCGGCTGCCGTACTGCATGCGCTGGCACCCGGCGCGCTCGATCATTGCGAGGTCGCGCATCTCTCCAGCGAGCCCGGTCATCGCCGGCTGGTGGCAGCCCTCGGCAAGCGGCCGCTACTCGAGTTCGACATGCATCTCGGCGAAGCCTCGGGTGCTGCGCTCGCGATCCCGCTGCTACGCGCGGCCGTCGCCTGCCATGCCGGCATGGCGACCTTCGCCGAAGCCGGCGTCAGCGGCCCCACATGACAAAACGCAAGGGAACCGATATGCCGCATCCGGTCGGCGCGAATGCGATGCGCGCGTTCCTGCTCGACCGGCTCGGTCTGCGCGGCGATTACTGGACGCCGGATCAAGCCGCCGCCCGCGCGCGCGATCTCGGCATGATCCAGATCGATTCGATCCGCGTGAACGGGCTGCGCAATCACGAAATCGTCTGGGCGGCCCGCACCGGATCGGGGCCGCAGGGCTTCTACGATCTGCTCTATGGCCAGGCGGCGATGCGCGAGACGCATTATCCGATCTTCGCGACGCGGCGCGACTGGCTGCCGATGCTCAATGTTGCCTTCGGCCATCGCTCGCAATCCGATGCCCGCGATCTGCCGGCGATGAAATCGGCGATGCGTCAGGTGCTGCGCCATCTGCGCGAGACGGGTGCTGCGACGCCGGCCGATTTCGCCTCGGACCAGGTCGCCGGCGGCTTCAACACGATCAAGGCGACGACGCGCGCGCTCGAAATCCTGTTCTATCAGGGACGGGTGCAGATCGTCGGTCGCACCAGCGGCTTCCAGCGCGTGTTCGACCTGACCGAGCGCGCGACGCCCGAACTCATTCGACCCGCGAAACCGAAGAAGCGCGACTACGAACGCTTTATCGTCGAATCGGCGCTCGACGTGCTCAAGCTCGCGACCGAAGACCAGATCGCGCGCCGCGCCGCGCTGCATTTCGGCAGCTGGCGCGGTGGCAATCTGCCTTACTGGCGGCTGGTGACGGCGCGGTTGCTGCCCGAACTGGGCCGGCCGGTTGCCGATGCGGCCGGCGACAACGAGATTTACTGGTATCGCCCGCAGGACGAGGCCGGCTGGGCCGCATCCGATATCGATCCGGGCGATCATCTGCGGCTGGCGGCACCGCTCGACAATCTGATGTTCGATCGCGCGCGCTTCCGCGCCTTGTTCGGGCGCGATTACAAGTTCGAGGCCTATACGCCGGCCGCCCAGCGCCAGTTCTATTTCGCGCTGCCGATGCTGTGGCGCGACCGGCTGGTCGGGCTTATCGATGCGAAACTCGACCGCGAGAGCGGCGACCCGGTCTTTCGCGTGGTCGGGCTCGAGATGATGGCGTCCGTACCGCCGGATACATTGCGCACCGGCATCCATCGTTTCGCGCGGCTCGCCGGCGCGACCAAGGTGGTCATCGATGCACGGGTCGGGCGCGATCTCCGGAAGGCGCTGGTCGGAAGGGTTGAGGGGTAGCGCCACCGGCCATCCGACAATCGCGACGTCTACGTTTGCGACATCGCAAAAACTACCCTCATCCTGAGCCTGTCGAAGGATGAGGCGGCGCCATCCTGCGGCCCTCATGGTTCGACGAGCTCACCATGAGGCATTCATTAGGCGCGTGAGCGGATGGACGACCTGATGCAGTAACGGTCGCCGCTCACTCCCCCACCTGGAAGAGCCGGCCGCGGCGGCGAGCGTCCTTCAAGGCCGCGACGAAGATGCCGGCACCGGCGGCCAGATAGACAAGGTTGAGCAGGAACGCGCGCCAGAAGAGATGCATGTCGAAGCGCTGCTCGAACAGCACGACGCGCATGCCCTCGAACACGCTGGTCGCGGGTACCGCCATCGCGATCGGCTCGAGCCAGTCCGGCAGCACCGTCACCGGATAGTAAACCGCGCAAATCGGCGCCAGCAGAAAGATGAGGAACCAGATCAGGCTCTCCGCACCGAGCCCGTAGCGCATCAGCAACGCGACCGAGAGCAGCCCGACCGCCCAGCTCAGCATCATCAGATTGAAGAAGAAGGCGAGCAGCGGCAGACCGAGATCGTAGATCGAGAAATGGAAGAGGAAGATCGCGAGCACGCTCGCCGGCGTAAGCCCGATGATGGCGCGCAGGATGCTCATCGCGATCAGCGCCGTCACATGCTCGAACGGGCGCAGCGGGCTCACATAGATGTTCGCAAGATTGCGCGCCCACATCTCTTCGAGGAACGAAATCGCAAAGCCGAGCTGGCCGCGGAACAGCACGTCCCACAGCATCACGCCAGCCAGCAGCACGCCGAAGGCCTGCGCCACATAACTCGATTCGCCGTGCAGGAAAGTCGAGAGAAAGCCCCAGATGATCATCTGCATGGTGGGCCAATAGGCGATCTCGAGGATGCGCGGCCATGAGCTGCGCAGAATATAGATATGGCGCAGCAGCATCGCGCCGATGCGCCTGAGCGCGCCGGACAATGTCCATTCGGCATGCGGGCGATGGGTCGCTAGATTGCTCATTGTGCCGCCTGCTGCGCTGCTTTGCGCCCGCGCGCAATATCGAGGAACACTTCCTCGAGAGTCTGCCGGCCATAGCGTGCCAGCAGATCGGCCGGCGAACCGTCATCGACGATGCGGCCGTCGCGCATCATCATCACGCGGGTCGCAAGCCGTTCGACCTCGACCATGTTATGCGAGGCGAGCAGGATCGTGGCGCCGCTCTGGCGCTTGTAATTCTCGAGATAATGCCGGATCCAGTCGGCGGTGTCGGGATCGAGCGAGGCGGTCGGCTCGTCCAACAGCAGAAGCTCCGGCCGGTTGATCATCGCCTTGGCGAGTGAGACGCGCGTCTTCTGTCCGGCGGACAGGGTCTGCATCGGCCGGTTCAGGAACGAGGCGATGTCGAGGTCGCGGGCGAGCTCGGCGATGCGCGCCTTGCGATCGGGGATCTCGTAGAGCCGCGCGAACACGTCAAGATTCTCGCGCGGGCTGAGGCGCTTGGGCAGATCGACATAGGGCGAGGAAAAATTCATCCGTGGCAGCACGCGATAGCGATGCTTCAGCAGATCCTCGCCGAACACCGTGATCGAACCGCTGCTCGGCAAAAGGAGGCCGAGCAGCATGGCGATCGTCGTGGTCTTGCCCGCACCATTGCCGCCGAGCAGGCCGATGGTGTCGCCGGCCCCGATTCGGAAATCGAGCCCTTCAACAGCTGTGACGGGCCCGAAGCGCTTGGAAAGCTGCCGGACTTCAATGACGGTATTCGACATGCAGGGCGCGATACTGCCGTGGCCAAGGCTGTTTGGCCAGCCGCCTTGGCGCATGGCTGACATGCGGGAAGGGCGGTTTCGCGCTAGTCTCCCTGGCAGGGAAGCCAATCCGGACACCAGCCTTATGACGTCGCGCCTCAGCCGTTTCGTTCGCAGCTTTCGTCCGACGGCGCCGGGCGGTCGGGTCCGGCTGCGCACGCTGATCCTCATTCGCTGGGTCGCGATCGCCGGCCAGCTCTTCGCGATCCTGTTCGTCCATTTCTCGCTCGGCTTTCCGTTGCCGCTCGTCTCGGTGCTGATCGTCGTCGCGGCGTCGGCCGCGCTCAATCTGATGATCCAGCGCTACCGCCGCGGTGCGATGCGGCTCGGCGGAAGACAGATCGCGCTCTCGCTCGGCTTCGATCTGCTGCAACTTGGTGTGCTGATCTATCTGACCGGCGGGCTGCACAACCCGTTTTCGATGTTGATTCTCGCACCCGTGATTGTTTCGGCGACGATCCTCACCTGGCGTTCGACGACCTTGCTGTCGCTGATTGCGATCGCGATGGTGGCGCTGCTCGCGGTCGAGCATTGGCCCTTGCCCTGGCCGCCCGGAGAACCGTTCACGTTGGCGCCGCTCTATATCGCGGGATTCGCGCTCGCGCTCTTGCTCTCGATCCTGTTCATCGGTGCCTATGTCGCGTCGATCGCGCAGGAATCGCGGCGCATGTCGGATGCGCTAGCGGCAACCCAACGCGCCCTCGATCGCGAACGAAGGCTCTCCTCGCTCGGCGCGCTCGCGGCGGCTGCCGCGCACGAACTCGGCAGTCCGCTCGGCACCATCGCGGTCGTTGCCAAGGAGATCGCGCGCGATCTGCCGGCCGACAGCCCGCTCAAGGCCGACATGGATCTGCTGCGTGCCGAGAGCGAGCGCTGCCGGCGCATCCTCGCCGAGCTGGTGGCCGAACCCGAGGCCGAGGGTGGCGCGCCGTTCGAGGTCATTCCGCTCGAAACCGCGGTCGAGGCGGCGGCCCAGCCGCATCGTCGTGCGAGCGTTGCGCTCTCGATCACGACCGACCCGGCGGCGCAGGGGCCGATGCCGCTGGTCCGGCGCCGCGCGGAATTGCAGCACGGGCTCGGCAATCTGCTGCAGAATGCCATCGAATTTGCACGCAGCCGCGTCGATGTCGGGCTGCGCTGGGACCGCGCGACGATCATCGTCACCATCGTGGATGACGGGCCGGGCTTTGCCGAAACCATGCTCGGGCGGCTCGGCGAGCCCTATCTCTCGGGCGGCGATCAGGGACGTGGCGGCGAGCATATGGGATTGGGTATCTTCATCGCCGATACGCTGATCGGCATGACGGGCGGCACGTTGCGGCTCGGCAACCGAGCGGTGGGGGAAAACGGGGCGGAGGCGGTCATCACCTGGCCGCGGGTCGCGCTCGAAACCGCAGCCGAACGGCAGCGGGGCGAAGCGGAACGAATGGAACAACCATGACCGACAATGCGGGCGAACCCGACGGCGAACACGCGCTCGGCGATCTACTGGTGGTCGACGACGACGAGCCGTTCTGCCGCCGTCTCGCACAGGCGCTGGAGAAGCGCGGCTTCAAGGTCGCGACCGCGACCAGCGTCGCCCATGGCATCCGCAGCGCCAGGGAGATTCGCCCGGCCTATGCGGTGGTCGATCTCCGGCTCGGCGATGGCAGCGGTCTCGATGTGGTGACCGCGCTGCGCGAGGCGAACGAGGATGTCCGCGTCGTGGTGCTGACCGGTTATGGCAATATCGCAACCGCGGTCGCCGCGGTGAAACATGGCGCGATCGACTATCTGCCGAAACCGGCCGATGCCGACCAGGTCGTGGCGGCCCTGCTCGAGAGTGGCGACGAACTGCCGCCGCCGCCGGATCTGCCGATGACGGCCGATCGCGTGCGCT
>JBBDWW010000437.1:0-1724 GCA_040902645.1 Dongiaceae bacterium
CGCACGATCGAGAGGATGTCGCGCTGCCAGTTCTCGATCGGCGCGTGCTCGATGCGGTTGCGGCCTCGAGGACGGAAAACGCCTCCGGCTTGTGGGCCATTGCGATCCGGCCCTCGGTCGGCTTGTAGAAGCCGGTGATGCAGTTGAAGACGGTGGTCTTGCCGGCGCCGTTCGGGCCGATCAGGGCGGTGATGTCGCCGCGCCCGGCAGCGAAGGACAGCTTGTCGATGGCGACGAGGCCGCCGAAGCGCATGGTCAGCTGCTCGACCGTCAGGATCGGATCCGATTCCCAGCGGCTCATCGTCCCTCGCTCAGCGGTCGCAGGTAGACCGAGGGCTTGCGCGTGGAGATGAGCCCGCGCGGCCGCCACACCATGATGGCGACCATGACCAGACCGAAAACCAGCATGCGATAATTGCTCGGATCGAACTCGGGGCCGAAGACGACCTTCAGCAACGAAAGATTGCGCAGAATTTCGATACCGCCGATGAAGACGGTCGCCGATATCGCCACGCCGATCTGGCTGCCGAGACCGCCGAGGACCACGATCGCAAGGATCGTTGCCGATTCGAGGAAGTTGAAGCTTTCCGGCGAAATGAAGCCCTGACGTGTCGCGAAGAACGAACCGGCGAAACCGCCGAACATGGCGCCGATGGCGAAGGCGGTGAGCTTGGTGTTGGTCGTATTGATGCCGAGTGAGCGGCAGGCGATTTCGTCCTCGCGCAATGCTTCCCAGGCGCGGCCGACCGGCAGGTTGCGGACGCGCACGGTGACGAAGCTGGTGAACAGCGCCAGCACCAGGATCAGGTAGTACAGGAACACGATCCGATGGTTCGGCGAGTGAACCAGGCCGAAAAAATCGGCGAAGCCGCCTTCGCCGGCGCGGAACTCGAGCCCGAAGAAGCTCGGGCGCGGAATCTGGCTGATGCCGTTCGGTCCGTTGGTGAGGTCGACCCAGTTGATGAGGACGAGGCGGATGATCTCGCCGAACGCCAGGGTGACGATCGCGAGATAATCGCCGCGCAGTCGGAGGACCGGAAAGCCGAGGATGACGCCCCAGAAGGCCGCCAGGATGCCGGCGATCGGCAGGCAGATCCAGAATGAAAGGCCGAAGTAAGTGGCGATAAGCGCATACGAATAGGCGCCGACGGCGTAGAAAGCGACGTAGCCAAGATCGAGCAGGCCGGCCAGGCCGACGACGATGTTCAGGCCCCAGCCGAGCATGACGTACGTGAGGATCAGCGTACCGACGCCGATGACGTAGCGGCTCTGGTCGGGGGCGAAATAGACCGTGTAGACCGGAATCGCGAAGGCAAGGCCGAGGAAGACCGGCGCGGCGATCTTGCCCATGACGCCGGCGGGCAGGCGGGAAAACACCTGGCCGATCCCGGCGGCGATCGGCCGGTGGGTCGTCCACACGAATCGCTGGAGAAGCAGGCGGCCGAAGAACACGAGCGCAACAAAGGCGGCAACCTGCGCCCACTCAAAACTGAGAGCGAGGTTGTTCGAGCGGCCGGTGACGGTCTTCAGTCCAACGATCGGCCCGAAAACCCCAAGGGCGATCAGGCCGGCGATGGCGGCATCCTTGAGCGCGGCCGCCGGGCTCATGCGGCCGCTTCGGGTAGGGGTGTTCGGCGGCTCCCCGGCAAGCGCGACCGCGCGCTCCTCCTCCAGTCGTTCGGCCCCGATCGGGCGGTTGTCGGCGCTCGGGGTTACGTCAGCCG
>JBBDWW010000438.1:0-11645 GCA_040902645.1 Dongiaceae bacterium
CGTCACGCTGCGCGCTTCGTAGAACTCTTCGATCAGATCGAGCCGCGCGTCGCGCAGCTCTGGCGCCTGATGATCGAGTGTGACAGCAGCGCCGCGCATATGATCGAGCAATGTTGCGGTTTTCTCGAGAAACAATGGCAGCCAATGCTCCATGCCGGGATAGGAGCGGCCCTCGCTAATCGCGACATAGAGCGGGTCATCCGTCGCCGGCGCACCGAAGCGTTCGCGGTAACGAGTGCGGAACCGCTCGATCGACGCCTTGTCGAGGCGCAACTCGCCCATAGGGCGCAGATCGAGCCCGGTCATGGTCGCGATCGTGCGCTGCGTGATCGGATCGAAGCGACGGATCGATTCGATCTGGTCGCCGAAGAAATCGAGCCGCACGGGATCGTCCTGCCCGGGCGGAAAGAGATCGATGATGCCACCGCGGACCGCGAACTCGCCGACATCGCCGACCTTGCCGACGCGTAGGAACCCGGTATCCGCAAGATGCCGCGCGATCGTATCCGGCGCGATCACATGGCCCGGCCGCAGGGCGAGCCCGGCGCCGGCAAAACTGGCGGCCGGTGTCACCCGCTGCAGGAACGCTGAGACTGTCGTGAGCAATACTCGCGGCCGCGTCTTGTCGCGCAATGCGGCCAGCGCACTCAGCGCGTCGACGCGGCGGCCGATGATGTCGCGATGCGGCGAGACCCGGTCATAGGGTAGGCAGTCCCAGGCCGGGAACACCACGATCTCGATATCGGGCGCAAAGAACTCGATCAGCTCCTGCAGCCGGGCGACGCGGGCATCGTCGCGCGCGACATGGAGGATGTCCGCCTCTCCCGCCCCCGACGCAGCAGCATGATGTCGGCGCGCAAAAGCACCGAGCGCCAGCGCGTCGGCGCCTTCGGGCACACCGGCCAGGCGAACGAGACCGGGATTCTCCAACGGAAGGTCGGGCAGTTTCACAGGATGGCGTTTGATGGATCGAATTTCAGGAGCAGGTCGAGCACGTCGGAGCGATTCTCCTCCGGAACGGGCGCCAGGCCGGCGAGCCAGTTGTAAAGGTCCGGATCGGGGAATTCCAGAATGCGTTCATAGCAATCGAGCTGGCTTGCGGTAAATCCATCCAGATAACGAGTCGCGAACCGTTCGAGGATGAGATCGAGTTCCTTGTTGCCACGATGCGCGCTGCGAAATCGCAAACGCCGCCGCTGCGTATCGACGTCGCCGGCAGCACCCGTCATTTCGACGCCCCGGCCAGGACGATCTCGACGCCGGCTGCCTCGAGCAGATCGGCGACCCGGCGCGGCGGGGCCGCGTCGGTGACCACATAATCGACAGACGCGGTCTCGATCAGGCGAACCGGGGCGCGGCGCTCGAATTTCGTACTGTCCACCGCGACGATCACCTGTTCGGCCCGTTCCATGATGGTCCGCGAGAACGCCGCCTCCTGCATGTCGTGCAGCATGAACCCGGTGACCCCGTCGATCGCCGCGACCGACAGGACTGCATAACGCACGCCGAACTGCCGCACGAACTGATGCGCCTCGACGCCGAAGGCGCCGCCGTCATGCGCACGCAACTCGCCGCCGGCCAGAAACACCCGATTGCCGTTGCGCGGTGCCAGAATCTGCGCCACTGCCACGGAATTCGTCACGAGATAGAGATCGCGATGGTTCTTCAGCGCCTGCGCGACATAGGCCGTCGTCGAGCCGATGTCCAGAATCAGCGAATCGCCGTCCTCGATCATGGCGGCGACCCGGCTCGCGATCCGCTCCTTGGCCGCGCGCTGCTCGTTCATGCGCTGCTGGAAATTCGGCTCGTGCAGCAGATCGGGCAAATGGACGCCGCCATGCACCTTGCGCACCAATCCCTGCGCGGCCATCAGCCGGACATTGCGCCGGATCGTCTCCTCCGACACGTCGAGCCGCAGCGCAAGTTCCGCAATCCGATACGAACCCTGAAGGCGGAGCAGCTCGAGGATTTCCAGTTGGCGCTGGGTGGCTTGCATGAGCAGTCATTCCGATAGGTTCGACCGCCTGCCACCCATACAAAAGTCGGGGACAGGCAGCCTGACGCCAGGTCACATTTCGGTTGCCGGGCAAATATTGGGAATTCCACTGCCATAATCAACAAAATCGCACAAATTCTCACAAAACCGCATGTGATACGTTGACAGAGCGGCGGAATCTGGCGGACTCTCCGACCCGCGGGGACCCCCGCATCCGGCGTCGGCCTCGCCCGTTTCGACTGCGGCGAAGGCCGGAATTACGCGTACGGGAAAACCAAACCGCACGAGGGAGGACTTCGCATGCGGATGCACAAGATTGCGGCCCTGGCGTTTGTTGCCGCGGCCAGTTTCGGACTCGCCTCGTGCGATGAGGGCGAGGAGGCTTCGGCCCCTGAGGAAACATCTCAGGCTGTGCCGGAATCGACGGATCCCATCAAGATTGCGTTGTTCGACTGGACCAGCGTTAACCTTAACGCGCATATCCTGGGCGAGATACTGACGCGGCTCGGTTACAACGTCGAATATGTGACGGCCGATTATCTCTCGAGCCTCACGACCGGCCTCACCAACGGCGACCTGACGGTTGCCATGGAACATTGGGACACCACCGCGAAAGAGGCCCTGGCCGCCGCGGATGCGACCGGCCAGGTCGAACGTCTTGGCCTGCTCGGGCCGGCCGCCAAGGAAGAGTGGTGGTACCCGCTCTATATGAAGGAAAAATGCCCGGGCCTGCCCGACTGGGAGGCGCTCAAGGATCCTGCCTGCGCCGAGGCATTCTCGACGCCGGAAACGGCGCCGCAGGGCCGCTATCTCGGCGGACCGGTGACATGGGAAGGCTATGACGACGAGCGCGCCGAAGCCTTGGGTCTGCCCTTCCAGGTGATCCATGCCGGCACCGACGCGGCGATGTTCGCCGAACTCGATGCCGCCTATCAGCGCAAGGACCCGATCATGCTGTGGATCTATTCACCGCATTGGGCCCCCGCGAAATACGAAGGCGAATGGGTCGAGTTCCCGGAATATTCGGATGAGTGCTACGCGGATCCGGCTGTCGGCGTGAATCCCGACATGGCCTATGACTGCGGCAAGCCGTTCGGCGATATCTGGAAGACGGCCTGGGTCGGCATGAAGGACAAGTGGCCGCTCGCGCACAAGGTTGCGGCGGCTTACACGATTGACGCCAAGGGGCTGGGTCTCCTCGGCGCCGAAGTCGATCTCGATGGCAAGACCATCGAAGAGGTCGCGAAGGCGTGGGTCGACGCCAACGAAGCGACCTGGAAGGGTTGGGCTGGCCAGTAAACCTGGTTTTGCCCGTCTGAACGAACCGGAGCGAGCGGATCGGCCAACAAAGCCGACCCGCTCGCCTCTCGTTTAAGGACTGCACATCGAAGTATGACCACCATTTCTCCAGCACCCGTCCCGCGTACGTCGGCGGCGACCTTCAAGACGCGTCCGGTCAAGCTCGCGGGGACGCATGTCTGGAAAGTGTTCGGCCGCGGCGCCGATGCGTTTCTTGCCGAGAACGCAAATCCGGACCCGGCGCAGCTCCATGCCGCCGGTCTGATCGGCGCGGTTCGCGACGCGACGATTTCGGTCCATGAAGGTGAAATTTTCATCATCATGGGCCTCTCCGGCTCCGGCAAATCGACATTGCTGCGCTGCATGTCGCGGCTGATCGAGCCGACGGCCGGCGAAGTCCTGTTCGATGGCGCCGATCTTTTGAAGGCCAGCGAGCGCGAGCTGATCGAGATTCGGCGCCATAAGATGGGCATGGTGTTCCAGCATTTCGCCCTGCTGCCGCATCTCACCGTGATCGAGAATGTCGCGTTCCCGCTTTCGGTCCAGGGCGTCGATCGCAAGACGCGCGAAGAACGCGCGCACGAAGTGATCGAACTGGTCGGTCTCAAGGGCCGCGAGAGTTTCTATCCGCGCGAGCTCTCCGGGGGGCAGCAGCAGCGCGTCGGCATCGCGCGAAGCCTGTCGGTCAAACCGGAAATCTGGTTCCTCGACGAGCCTTATTCCGCGCTCGACCCGCTGATCCGCCGCGAAATGCAGTCCGAACTATTGCGCATCCAGGCGGTTCTGCAGAAGACGATCATCTTCATCACCCATGATTTCGACGAGGCAATCCGCCTCGCCGACCGTGTCGCCATCATGAAGGATGGCGAGATCATCCAGATCGGAACGCCGGAAGAGCTGGTGATCCGTCCCGCGACGAGCTACGTCGCCGAGTTCACCCGCGACGTCGCCCGCGCCAAGGTCATGTCGGCGCGCAGACTGATGGAACCCTCGACCGGCGGCGACTTCGTGCAGCGGGTCGACGCCGACAGCAAGATCGCCTCGTTCGCAGCCGACATCGTGGCCGCCGACAAGCCGTTCGGCGTGGTCGACGAGAATGGCGCGATCATCGGACGGATCGAGCGGCACGCGGTGATCGATCTGCTGGCCGGACGCGAGCCGGTGGCGTGACCACGCTCGAACTATCCTGGCAAGGCTCGGCCGCGCGCGTATCGCGCTGGCTCTGGATCTGGATTGCCGCTCTCGGCGCAACCGCCCTGCTCTGGTACTTCGACGGCGCGTTTCCCTGGCTCGACGATTACCCGAAAGACTGGGTCGTTCCGCTCGCGAAGTACACCACGATCGTGATGACGGCGATCAAGAACAATATCTCCGACATCACGCGCATGATCTCGAACGGGATTCTCAATCCCATCCTGCAGTTCTTCATCGATCTGCTGGCGCAGGGCTTCAAGATCGGAAACGGCGCGAACGCCATTGAGCTGCCGCGGCTTTCCTGGGTCGGTGTCATCGCGACCTTCACGCTGGCCGGCTATGCGCTGGGCCGCTGGCGCCTCGCCGCTTTGGCCGGCGGCTGTTTCCTCTATATCGCGTTGTTCGGACAATGGGATAGCGCGATGACGACGCTCGCGTCCATCGTGATGGCGGTGCCGATCGGCGTCATTCTTGGTTTGCTCCTTGGAATTTGGGGTTATCGGGCGCCGCGCGCTCGGGCCTACTTCCTCAATCCCCTCCTCGACCTGATGCAAACCATTCCAACCTTTGCCTATCTGGTTCCGATTCTCCTGCTGTTCGGCACCAACCCTGTTTCAGGACTGGTAGCGACCATCATTTTCGCGATGCCGCCCATGGTGCGCGCGACGATGCTTGCCCTCGAGCAGGTTCCGACCGAGATCGGCGAGTTCGGCACGATGGCCGGCTGCACCCGCCGGCAAAAGCTGTGGCGCATCCTGATGCCGTCGGCGCGTCCGCTGCTCATGGTGGGCGTCAACCAGGTCATCATGATGTCGCTGAACATGGTAATTATCGCGTCCATGATCGGTGCCGGCGGTCTCGGCTACGACGTGCTGCTGGCGTTGCGCGCGCTCAAAATCGGCGAGAGTCTCGAAGCCGGTCTTGCAATCGTCGTCATCGCCATTGTGCTCGACCGATTGAGCCAGGCCGCCGTCCACATCGTCAGCACGCGACGGCTCGATACGCGCTCGGTGTGGCAACGCCATCCGTTCCTGTTTGCCTCGATTGCGCTGATCGTCGTTACGACGCTGGCCAGCTTCGGCATTCCGTCGTTAAACCGGATCCCCGAGGACTGGACGGTTACCGTCGGGCCTTACGCCAAGGAATTCATCGACTGGATCAATATCAACTACTTCGACTACATCGAAGCGTTCCGCGTCGCATTGGTTCTCAACATTCTCAATCCGGTCCGCGATCTCTTGGTGGACCTGCCCTGGTTTGCGATCATGGCGCTGATCGGCGTTGCAGGCTGGCAGTTCGGCGGTTGGCGGCTGTCGCTTCTGACCATGGCCCTAACCGCTTTCTGCGCCATGGTCGGGCTGTGGGACAAGACGATGAATACGGTTTATCTCGTCGGGGTGTCCGTCGTGATTTCGTGCCTGATCGGCGTGCCGCTCGGCATCTGGGCGGCACGAAGCCGGACCGGCAACCGAATCCTGACGCCGGTCGTCGATCTGCTGCAGACGATCCCGGCCTTTGTCTATCTCATCCCGGTGGTCATGCTGTTCCGCGTGGGCGATGTCTCCGCCATGATCGCCATCGTCGCCTATGCTGTCGCGCCGGCGATCCGATATACAAATCACGGCATCCGACAGGTGTCGCCGCAGCTTGTCGAAGCGGCGAAGGTTGCCGGTTGCACGCGCACCCAGATCCTATTCCGGGTTCAGCTCCCGCTCGCTTTGCCCGAAATCATGCTCGGCATCAACCAGGTGATCATGCTGGCGATCGCGATGGATATCATCGCGGCCATGGTCGGAACCCGCGATCTCGGTCAGGAGGTGTTCATTTCGCTCGCCAAGGCCGACGTCGGCCGCGGCATCATCGCCGGCCTCTGCGTCGCCTTCATCGGGATCGTTGCCGATCGGCTGGTCGGCGGTTGGAGCCGCAAGCTCCGGCAGCGTTTCGGCATGGTCGGCTGACCTTCACAATCCGAGTTGCCCGACATGACCGACCCGCGCCAGATCGCTGCCACCCTCGCCTGTTGGAAAGGCCCCGTCGATCCTCAGCCGCTCGGCGGCGGCATCACCAACAAGAACTTCGTCGTCAACGATGCGGGGCGGAAATTTGTCGTGCGCATCGGTGCCGACATTCCCGTGCATCAGATCATGCGCTTCAACGAGCTGGCGGCCAGCCGCGCCGCGCATGCGGCCGGCGTCTCGCCGCGCGTGGTCTTCGCGACGGACGGCGCGCTGGTCATCGACCATATCGACGGCCGCACCTTCGCCGAGGCGGATGTCGCGGCCCAAATCAATCTCGAACGCATCCTGCCGCTGATCCTGCGCGCCCATCGCGACATCCCCAGGCATCTACGCGGTGCGGCGCTGGTCTTCTGGGTATTTCATGTGTTGCACGACTATGCGGGCTCCCTGAAAGACGGCAACAGCCGCCATCTGCCACGTTTGCCCGAACTCGGGGCGATTGCCGAGCAGCTCGAAAGCGCCGTCGGCCGGATCGAGCTGGTCTACGGCCACAACGATCTTCTGCCCGGCAATTTCATCGACGACGGGAACCGCATCTGGCTGATCGACTGGGACTATGGCGGGTTCAACAGCCCGCTTTTCGATCTCGGTGGTCTCGCCTCGAACAACGGGCTTACGCCCGCACAGGAGGAATGGCTGCTCGAAGCCTATTTCGACCAACCCGTCGCAGACGAATTGCGCGTCCGCTATCACGCCATGAAATGCGCCTCTCTGTTGCGCGAAAGCATGTGGAGCATGGTTCAGGAAATCCATTCGACGCTCGATTTCGATTATGCCGCCTACACGACCGAAAACATGCGCCGCTTCGAACGCGCGTGGGCGTCGTTCCAGGCGATGTGAGCGGACGATGGCGGAACTTCCGAAGAGTGCGAAAGCGATCATCGTCGGTGGCGGCATCATCGGCTGCTCGACCGCGTATCATCTCGGCAAATTGGGCTGGACCGATACGGTTCTGCTCGAACGCAAGAAGCTGACCTCCGGCAGTACGTTCCATGCCGCAGGCCTTGTCGGCCAGTTGCGCACCAGCGCCAACATCACCCAACTGCTCGGCTATTCGATCGACCTCTATAACCGGATCGAGGCAGAGACGGGGCTTGCGACCGGCTGGAAAATGAATGGCGGGCTGCGCCTCGCCTGCAACGCGGATCGCTGGACCGAGGTGAAGCGCCAGGCAACCACCGCGCATTCCTTCGGCCTCAAGATGGATTTGCTGACGCCGAAAGAGACGCAGGACCTGTGGCCGCTGATGCAGGTCGATGATGTGATCGGCGCGGCCTTCCTGCCGACCGACGGCCAGGCCAATCCGAGCGACATCACCCAGGCGTTGGCGAAAGGCGCGCGGCAGACCGGCGTCACCATTCTCGAGGATACCAAGGTACTGTCGGTCATCGTCGAGAACGGCCGCATTCGCGGTCTCGAGACCGACAAAGGCCGGATCGAATGCGAGATCGTTGTCTGCTGCGCCGGACAATGGTCGCGCAGTTTCGCGGCATCCGTCGGCGTCAACGTGCCGCTGGTTTCGGTGCAGCATCAGTACATGGTGACCGAGCGCATCGAGGGCGTTGCACCGAACCTGCCGACATTACGCGATCCGGATCGGCTTACCTACTACAAGGAAGAGGTCGGCGGGCTGGTGATGGGTGGCTACGAACCCAATCCCTTGCCCTGGGCCGAAGACGGCATTCCCGAGGACTTCCATTACACGCTACTCACGTCGAACTTCGATCATTTCGAACCGATGGTGGAGCTCGCCCTCGGCCGTGTGCCGGCACTGCAGACGGCCGGGATCAAGGAGCTGATCAATGGACCGGAAAGCTTCACGCCGGACGGCAATTTCATTCTTGGCGAAGCGCCCGAACTGAAAAACTTCTTCGTCGGCACCGGGTTCAATGCCTTCGGCATCGCCTCGGGCGGCGGCGCCGGCATGGCGCTCGCCGAATGGGTCGTGCGCGGCGAGCCGCCCTACGATCTCTGGCCGGTCGATATCCGCCGATTCGGGCGGCCGCATTTCGACACCGACTGGGTGCGCACCCGCACCATGGAAGCCTATGGCAAGCATTACACGATTGCCTGGCCATCCGAGGAACATGAGAGCGGGCGGCCCTGCCGGCGCTCGCCGCTCTACGAAATCCTGAAACGCGACGGCGCCTGTTTCGGCGAGAAGCTCGGCTGGGAGCGGCCGAACTGGTATGCCGATCTCAAATCCGGCGAGAAGCCGGAAGACCGCTACAGCTTCGGCCGGCCGAACTGGTTCGACGCGGTCGGACGTGAACACAAGGCCGCGCGCGAAAGCGCCGTCCTGTTTGACCAGACATCGTTCGCCAAGTTTCTGCTGGTCGGCCCCGATGCCGAAAGCGCCCTTACCTGGATCTGTTCCAACGATGTGGCGAAGCCGGTCGGCAAGGTTACCTATACGCAGATGCTGAACGATCGCGGCGGCATCGAGTGCGATCTGACCGTGACGCGCATCGCGCCGGACAGTTTCTATATCGTGACCGGTACCGGCTTCGCGACGCATGATTTCGACTGGATCCGGCGCAACATTCCGGCCGGCGCCAACGCGCAACTCGTCGATATCACGTCCGCCCATGCCGTGCTGTCGCTGATGGGTCCGAAGTCCCGCGAGATCCTGGCCGCTGCGACGCGCGACGATCTATCCAACCATGCCTTCCCGTTCGGCACCGCGCAGCGCATCGGCATCGACGGAGCGCCGGTGCTCGCCGTGCGCGTCACCTATGTCGGTGAGCTCGGCTGGGAGCTGCATGTACCGGTCGAATATGCCGTCAACGTCCATGCGGCGCTGATGGTCGCGGGCGCGCCGCACGGCCTGCGCAACGCCGGTTATCGCGCGATCGAGACGCTGCGTCTTGAAAAGGGTTATCGCGCCTGGGCCGGCGATATCGGACCGGATTTTACGCCCTTCGAGGCCGGCATGGGTTGGGCGGTGAAGCTGCGCAAGAATGTCGACTTCAAGGGGCGCAAGGCGCTCGAGGCACAGAAGGCCGGCGGCATGAAGCGCCTGCTCGCCTGCTTCACAATCGACGACCCCGCCGTGATTTTGCTCGGCCGCGAAACGATCCTACGCGACGGCAAGCCGGCCGGCTGGCTCTCCAGCGCTGGCTGGGGCTACACGGTCGGAAAGAATATCGGCTACGGCTATGTGCGCAACGACGGCAGCGTCGATACCGACTATGTCCTCAACGCGCGCTACGAACTCGAGGTCGCGACGACACGCGTACCCTGTTCGGTCACGCTCGAGCCGCTCTACGACCCGACGATGGCGCGAATCAAGGGCTGATACCCGGCCGGTTGCCGGCGCGCGGCGGCGGCGCTAAGTCACCCGGTGTGACCCGGCGGTTCTCGTCGTCCCGAGTCGGTATCGGAAACACATGCGCCCGGAGATCCTGTTTAAGCTTTTCGCCCCGGTGACGTCGCTGCAGGGCGTCGGGCCACGCTTTGCCAAACTGATTGAAAAGGCGGCAGGACCGCAGGTGGTCGACCTGCTCTGGCATATGCCGAGCGGTTTGATCGACCGGCGCTTCGCGCCCAAGCTCGCCGATGCGCCGGAAGGCGCGATCGTGACCCTGACGCTGCGCGTCGACAAGCATTTCCCCTCGCCCGCCGCCGGCAAGCGCCCCTACAAGGTGCGCTGCCGCGATGAGACCGGCTTTATCCATCTCGTCTTCTTCCGCGCCAAAGGTGACTACCTCAAGAAGGCCCTGCCCGAGGGTGAGGTGCGCGTGGTCAGCGGCCGGATCGAGAAGTTCGGCGACGAGTTGCAGATGACCCACCCCGATCACATCGCGCTGCTCGACGACGTACTCACCTTGAAGCGGGTCGAACCGGTCTACCCGATGACGGCCGGACTGACGCCGCGCATCATGGGCAAGGCGGTCGCCGCCGCCGTCGAGCGCGCGCCGGTCCTCGAGGAATGGATCGAACCGCGCTTCGTTGCAAAACAGAAATGGGTGCCCTGGCGCGAGGCGCTGCACCGCGCCCACAGCCCTAAAGAGGAAAGCGACCTTCCGCTCGCGACGAAATGGCGTGAGCGGCTTGCCTATGATGAGCTGCTGGCCAACCAGCTTGCGCTCGCATTGGTGCGCCAGCATCAGCGGCGCCAGCGCGGGCGTTCCCTGAGCGGCGATGGAACACTTCGCGCGAAGGCGATTGCCTCCCTCCCCTTCACCCTCACAAACTCGCAGATTCAGGCGGTCGAGGAGATCGCTGCCGATATGGGTTCGGGCCTGCGCATGTTGCGCCTCTTGCAGGGCGATGTCGGCAGCGGCAAGACGGTCGTAGCGTTGCTGGCCATGCTGATCGCGGTCGAAGCCGGCGCGCAGGCGGCACTTCTGGCGCCGACGGAAATTCTCGCACGACAGCATTACGCCACGATTGCGCCACTCGCCGAGGCAGCCGGCGTACCTGCGGCCCTGCTGACCGGCCGCGACAAGGGTAAAACGCGCGACGCCATCCTCGCCGATCTCGCCTCGGGGCGGATCGGCATCGTCGTCGGCACTCACGCGCTGTTACAGGAGGATGTCGATTTCAAGGATCTCGGTCTGGCGGTCGTCGACGAACAGCATCGCTTCGGCGTGCATCAGCGGGTGATCCTCGCCGAGAAAGGTGCCGCCGCCGACATGCTGGTGATGACCGCGACGCCGATCCCGCGCACGCTCATGCTGACCGCCTACGGCGATCTCGACGTCTCGCGTTTGACCGAAAAGCCCGCGGGGCGCAAGCCGATCGATACGCGCGCCGTACCGCTCGGCCGGATGGAAGACGTCGTCGGTGCCGTCGCGCGCGCAATCGACCAAGGCGGCCAAGTCTATTGGGTCTGCCCCCTGATCGAGGAATCCGAACTTGTGGACCTTGCCAATGCCGAGGCGCGTTATCGCGACCTCGCGCAGCGCTTCGGCGAGAAGCGCGTCGGCCTCATTCATGGGCGACAGCGCGCGAGCGAACGCGACCGCACCATGGCCGCCTTCGTCGCCGGCGAAACCGGCGTGCTGGTGGCAACCACCGTGATCGAGGTCGGCGTCGACGTGCCCAACGCCAGCGTCATGGTGATCGAGCATGCCGAGCGGTTCGGCCTCGCCCAGCTCCACCAGCTCCGCGGCCGGATCGGCCGCGGCGCACGC
>JBBDWW010000439.1:0-1717 GCA_040902645.1 Dongiaceae bacterium
GGCGCGCGGGTGCACGCCGATCTCGTTGTTGATCACGAACTCGATGCGCGCCAGTCCGACGCCGGCATTCGGCAGCTGCGCGAAGTCGAAAGCGAGCTGCGGATTGCCGACGTTCATGGCGATCTTGACGGGGATCTCCGGCATCGCGCCGCGCTCCACCACGCTCACTTCGAACGGCAGGCTTCCCTCGTAGACGTTGCCGGTGTCGCCTTCCGCGCACGACACGGTGACCGCCTGGTCTTCGCGCAGCTTCGCGGTCGCGTCGCCGCAGCCCACCACCGCAGGGATGCCCAGCTCGCGCGCGATGATCGCGGCATGGCAGGTGCGCCCGCCGCGATTGGTGACGATGGCCGAAGCGAGCTTCATCACCGGCTCCCAGTTCGGGTCCGTCATGTCGGTCACCAGCACGTCGCCCTTGCTCACCTTCGACATGAGCGACGCGTCGGCCACCACGCGCACCGGGCCGGCGCCGATTTTGTGGCCGATGGCGCGGCCCGTGGCGAGCACCGCGCCGCGTTTCTGCAGGCGGAATTGCTCGTCGGTGCCGCCGTGCACGCGCGATTTCACGGTTTCCGGCCGCGCCTGCAGCACGTAGATGCGCCCGTCGGCGCCATCCTTGGCCCACTCGATGTCCATCGGCCGTCGATAGTGCTTCTCGATCGCCACCGCGGCCCGCGCCAGCTCCAGCACGTCGGCATCGTCGAGCGAAAAGCGATGCCGCGCGGCCTCGGGCACTTCCACAGTGCGCACGGGGTGTGCTCCGGCAGCGCCATCGGCGTAGATCATCTTCTGCTGCTTGCTGCCGAGCGCGCGCCGCACGATCGCCGGGCGGCCGCGCTCCAGCATCGGCTTGTGGACGTAGAACTCGTCCGGGTTGACCGCGCCCTGCACCACCATCTCGCCCAGGCCATAGGCGGCGGTGATGAACACGACGTCGCGAAAGCCGGATTCCGTGTCCAGAGTGAACATGACACCGCTCGCGCCCAGGTCGCTGCGCACCATCTGTTGCACGGCGGCCGAGAGCGCTACGTCGCCGTGCGCGAATCCCTGGTGCGCGCGGTAGGAGATGGCGCGGTCGTTGTACAGGGACGCGAACACCCTGCGCACCGCCTGCAGCACTTGGTCGATGCCGTGGACATTGAGAAACGTCTCCTGTTGTCCGGCGAAGGATGCGTCGGGCAGGTCCTCGGCGGTCGCGGAAGATCTGATGGCGAATGAGGTATCACTCGAGGATAATTTTGTAAGCTGCTGATAATAAGATCGTATCTCTTGCTCTAGCCCATCGGGAAGCGGCGCGCCTTCGATCCAGCCGCGGATTTCCGCTCCGCAGCGCGCGAGCGCCTCGACGTCGCCGTCCTTAAGGCCGGCAATGCGCTTCGCGATGCGCTGGTCGAGCCCGCCGGCACGAAGGAATTCCCTGTAGGCATCGGCCGTGGTGGCGAAGCCGCCGGGGACGCGGATGCCGGAGGCGGCAAGCCCGCCGATCATCTCGCCCAGCGACGCGTTCTTGCCGCCAACTTGCGGCAAGTCCGCCATGCGCAGGTCTTTCAGCCAGGCAACATACTTCATCTGCTTTCCCGCGGTTGCTGGGGACACTCAAACGCCGTATTTTAGCCGCATGCCGCAGCGCCGCACCGTGTTCTTCATCTCCGACGGCACCGGCATCACGGCGCAGATGCTCGGCCACAGCCTGCTCACCCAGTTCGAAGGCGTGGAG
>JBBDWW010000440.1:0-11628 GCA_040902645.1 Dongiaceae bacterium
GCGCTCAATACGGCGATGGCGCTGCATCGCGACGGCAGGCTCGCGAAATATGGTGTCGAGCTGATCGGCGCCAATGCCGCGGCGATCGAGATGGCCGAGGACCGCCTCAAGTTCCGCCAGGCGATGGACCGGATCGGGCTCGAAAGCCCGAAGAGCCAGATTGCGCATACGCCGGAAGAAGCCGAGCTGGCGCTCGAAACAATCGGCCTGCCGCTGGTCATCCGCCCCTCCTACACGCTCGGCGGCACCGGCGGCGGCATCGCGTTCAATATCGAGGAATTCCGCAACATCGTCGCGAACGGGCTCAGGCTGTCGCCGGTCGCCGAAATCCTGATCGAAGAATCGGTGCTCGGTTGGAAGGAATACGAGATGGAGGTCGTGCGCGACCGCGCCGACAATTGCATCATCATCTGCTCGATCGAGAACGTCGATCCGATGGGCGTGCATACCGGCGACAGCGTCACCGTGGCGCCGGCGCTGACGCTCACCGACAAAGAATATCAAATCATGCGCAACGCCTCGATCGCAGTGCTGCGCGAGGTCGGTGTCGATACCGGCGGCTCGAACGTGCAGTTCGCGGTCAATCCCGCCGACGGGCGGCTGGTCGTCATCGAGATGAACCCGCGCGTGTCGCGCTCGTCGGCGCTCGCCTCGAAGGCGACCGGTTTCCCGATCGCGAAGATCGCAGCGAAACTCGCGGTCGGCTACACGCTCGACGAGCTCGCCAACGACATCACCAAGGTGACGCCGGCCTCGTTCGAGCCGACCATCGACTATGTCGTGGTCAAGATGCCGCGCTTCACCTTCGAGAAATTTCCCGGCGCCGAGCCGATCCTCTCGACCGCGATGAAATCGGTCGGCGAAGCGATGTCGATCGGCCGCAGCTTCCAGGAAGCGGTGCAGAAGGCCCTTCGCTCGATGGAAACCGGCCTGACCGGCTTCAACGAGGTCGAGGGCTGCGATGCGGGCTCGGTGCGCGCCCGGCTCGGCCGCGCCACGCCGGACCGGTTGCTGGTGATCGCGGATGCCTTCCGCTACGGCCTCACGGTCGAGGAAATCCACGCGATCTGCCATTACGATCCCTGGTTCCTGCGCGAGATCCAGGCGATCGTCGCGACCGAAGCGGTCGTTCGCAGCAGCGGATTGCCGAGCGATGCGACGGCGCTGCGCCGGCTGAAGCGGCGCGGCTTTTCCGATGCGCGGCTCGCCGAGCTGACCGGCAAGGAAGAAGCGGACGTCGCCGCGGCTCGCCGCGCCGCCAAGGTGCATCCGGTCTACAAGCGGATCGACACCTGCGCCGCCGAGTTCGCCTCGGCGACATCGTATATGTACGGCTGCTACGAAGGCGGCAGCGACATGCCGCCCGAATGCGAGGCCGAGCCGAGCGACCGGCGCAAGGTGATGATCCTCGGCGGCGGTCCGAACCGGATCGGCCAGGGCATCGAATTCGACTATTGCTGCGTCCATGCCGCCTATGCGCTGCGCGACGCCGGGATCGAGACCATCATGGTCAACTGCAATCCCGAAACCGTGTCGACCGACTACGACACGTCCGACCGGCTTTATTTCGAGCCGCTGACCGCCGAAGACGTGATCGAGATCGCGCGCGTCGAACAATCGCGCGGCACGTTGATGGGTGTCATCGTGCAGTTCGGCGGCCAGACGCCGCTCAAGCTTGCGGGCGCGCTCGAAGCGGCCGGCATTCCCATCCTCGGCACCGCTCCGGATGCGATCGATCTCGCCGAGGATCGCGAGCGGTTCCAGGCTTTGCTCGATCGGCTCGGGCTGAAGCAGCCGGCCAACGGCATCGCGCGCTCGACCGAAGAAGCCGAGCGCATCGCGGCCACGATCGGCTTCCCGGTGGTGATCCGCCCTTCCTATGTACTCGGCGGCCGTGCGATGGAGATCGTGCACGATGTCGCCGGCCTGCGCCGTTACATGAACACGGCGGTACGCGTGTCCGGCAAGAGCCCGGTGCTGATCGATTCCTATCTACAGGATGCGATCGAGGTCGATATCGATGCGGTTGCCGACGGCACCGACGTACAGATTGCCGGGATCATGGAACATATCGAAGAAGCCGGCATCCATTCCGGCGACTCTGCCTGCGCGCTGCCGCCTTATTCGCTCGATCCCCGCATCGTCGCCGAAATCGAGCGGCAGACGATCGCGATGGCGCGCGCGCTCAACGTGGTCGGGCTGATGAACGCGCAGCTCGCGGTGAAGAACGGCGAGATCTATGTGCTCGAAGTCAATCCGCGCGCGAGCCGCACCGTGCCGTTCGTCGCGAAGGCGACCGGGCGGCCGATCGCGAAGATTGCAGCGCGCATCATGGCCGGCGAAAAGCTGGCCGATCACTGGACGCGCCGGCCGGCGATCAGCGCGCATGTGGCGGTCAAGGAATCGGTCTTCCCGTTCGCGCGCTTCCCCGGCGTCGATGTGATCCTTGGCCCGGAAATGAAATCGACCGGCGAGGTGATGGGCATCGATCGCGACTTCGCGATGGCGTTTGCCAAATCGCAGCTCGGCGCCGGCGTCGTGCTGCCCTCGAGCGGCACCGTCTTCATCTCGATCAAGGATCGCGACAAGCCGGCGATGGTGCCACTCTGCCGCCAGCTCGCCGAGCGCGGCTTCCGCCTGCTCGCGACCGAAGGCACCGCTGCCTACCTGCGGGCGGCAGGCCTGCCGGTCGTGCGCATCAACAAGGTGCTGGAAGGCCGCCCGCATGTGGTCGATGCGATGAAGAACGGCGAGATCGCTCTGGTGTTCAATACGACCGAGGGCGCCCAGGCGATCGCCGACAGCTTTGCGATCCGGGAGACGACGCTCAGGGCCTCGATCCCCTATTACACCACGGTCTCCGGGGCCCGGGCCGCCGTCGCGGCCATTGCGGCCCTGGCCGCCCGGCCGCTTGAAGTGATGCCGCTGCAGGCCTATTTTACACGGGTCTGAACGGTACCCGCCGGTCGGCCTGAAAGGGTGGCCGGGCGGTTTTTTTTGTCCCGAACGAGGCCTTCGCTGCCGCGGGGACAGGGTGGATCGACCATGAACAAGATTCCGATGACGGCGGACGGTTACGCCCGCCTGGAAGAAGAGTTGCGTCATCTCAAGACCGTCGAACGGCCGGCGATCATCCGTGCCATTGCGGAAGCGCGCGATCACGGCGATCTTTCGGAGAACGCCGAGTATCACGCCGCGCGCGAGCGCCAGAGCTTCATCGAGGGCCGCGTCGGCGAACTCGAGGACAAGATTGCGCGCGCCGAGGTGATCGATCCGAGCAAGCTTTCCGGCAAGGACGTCAAATTCGGCGCGACCGTCACGCTGGTCGACGAAGACACCGACGAGAAGGCGAGCTACCAGATCGTCGGCCCGGACGAATCCGACATCGCGGCGAAGCGGCTGTCGGTCTCGTCGCCGCTGGCGCGCGCGCTGATCGGCAAGACCGTCGGCGACAGCGTCGAGGTGACGACGCCGTCGGGTTCGAAATCCTACGAGGTCGTGAAGGTCCAGTACCGCTAGGCGCGGTGCGCTTTATGCCGCCGCGATCGCGGTCCCAAATCCACCGCTCTTTCAGGGTTTTTTAACTGGCGGGTATTTCTAGCTGGCGTCGATCGGCACGCCGGGCACCGCTTTCGCGGTGCGGATGGCGAGCGCGGATTTGACATGGGTGACGTTCGGCGCGGCGGTGAGTTTCGTGGTCAGGAATCGCTGATACGCGTCCCAGTCATGCGCGACGATCTTCAAGAGGAAATCGGTCTCGCCGGCGAGCATGTGACACTCGCGGACTTCCGGCCATGATGCGATCAGCGCTTCGAAGGCCTTGAGATCCTGCTCGGCCTGGCTCGCAAGCCCGACCTGCGCGAAGACCGTCACGTTGAAACCGAGCGCCTCGCCATTGAGATCGGCGTGATAGCCCTTGATGTAACCGGCCTTCTCCAGCGCACGCACCCGCCGCAGGCAGGGCGGCGCCGAAATCCCGGCGCGGCGCGCCAGCTCGACATTAGTCATGCGACCGTCATCCTGCAGATCGCGCAGAATTCGCCGGTCGATGGTGTCGAGTTTGGAGCGCCGCATTGAGGCCGCCGATCGTCGGTTGGGGTGGATATCGGTAATTATATTGCGCATTGACGGCGCTACAAGTGCCGAATTCGACAATTAGCGGCAGGCGCCGGAATGGCGGGTTTTGGCCGCCTACGGCCCGATTGAATGCCGGGGCATTGGCCGACTCGGGACCGCCCTACAGGGGTGCGCTGGACCGGCCCGCCTTCGTCGGCCGAATCGCCCCAAGGGGCGCGGAAACGCGCCATTCCGGGGCGCCAATCCTTGTCGCCCCCGAGCCCAATCTCTATCTTGCGGTGCGACAAGAAATTTTTGCGAGACGAGCGGGCGGGGCCGCGACCATGGCGAACAGACAGCGCAGCAAGGCGCTCATCATCGGTGCGGGTCCGGCCGGATATACCGCCGCGATCTATGCCGCGCGGGCCAATCTGCATCCGGTCATGATCGAGGGCATCCAGCCCGGCGGTCAGCTCATGATTACGACCGATGTCGAGAATTATCCCGGTTTCGCGGACGTGATCCAGGGGCCGTGGCTCATGGAGCAGATGCGCGCGCAGGCGGCGCATGTCGGCACCACGCTCGTTTCCGATGTGGTCGTCGAGGTCGATCTTTCGCGCCGTCCGTTCCGCGCGACATGCGACAGCGGCGACATCTATGAAGCCGATACGCTGATCATTTGCACCGGCGCGCAGGCGCGCTGGCTCGGTCTCGCGAGCGAAGACAAATATCGCGGGCTCGGCGTCTCGGCCTGTGCGACCTGCGACGGGTTTTTCTTCCGCGGCAAGGAAGTCGTGGTGGTCGGCGGCGGCAACACCGCGGTCGAGGAAGCGATCTATCTCACCAATCACGCGACCAAGGTGACGCTGGTGCATCGGCGCAGCGAACTGCGCGCCGAAAAGATCATGCAGGAACGGCTGTTCAAACATCCGAAGATCACGGTGATCTGGGACAATGTGGTCGACGAGATTCTGGGCGGCGGCGAACCGGCGGGGGTCACCGGCGTTGCGCTTCGCAACGTGAAAACGGGCGAAAAATCGACGGTGCCGACGGACGGCGTCTTCGTCGCGATCGGCCACGATCCGGCGACGGCCCTGTTCAAGGGCCAGCTCGACATGGACGACGAGGGCTATATCGTCACCGCGCCGGACAGCACAAAAACCTCGATCCACGGCGTGTTTGCCGCGGGCGACGTCAAGGACAAGATATTCCGTCAGGCCGTGACGGCCGCCGGCATGGGATGCATGGCGGCGATCGAGGCCGAGAAGTTCCTCGCCGCAGACGAACGCCTGGAGGCGGCGGCCGCGGAGTAACGCGGATCCGCCCTCACGGGGACAATCCACATGGCGCTCGATTGGGACAAGCTGCGGGTCTTCCACGCCGTCGCCGAGGCTGGCAGCTTCACGCACGCGGGCGACGTGCTGAAGCTTTCGCAATCGGCAGTGAGCCGGCAGGTGAGCGCGCTCGAGAGCACACTAAAAGTGCCGCTGTTCCACCGCCATGCGCGCGGCCTGATCCTCACCGAACAAGGCGAGCTGCTTTATCGCACCGTGCATGACGTATTCGCCAAGCTGGCGATGGCCGAAGCGCAGCTATCCGAAACCAAGGATCGGCCGAAAGGCTCGCTCAAGGTGACGGCGACCGTCGCGATGGGCTCGACCTGGCTCACGCCGCGCATTCACGAGTTCCTCGAACTCTATCCCGACATTTCGGTCGAACTGCTGCTCGAGGACCGCGAACTGGATCTCTCGATGCGCGAGGCCGATGTCGCGATCCGCATGGCGCCGCCGCGCCAGCCCGAGCTGATCCAGCGCCATCTGATGACGGTCCATGTCTATGTCTATGCGGCGCCGCGCTATATCGAGCGGCACGGCATGCCGCGCACGGCCGAGGATCTCGACCGGCATCGGATCGTGGTATTCGGCGACGTCAGCGGCCGGCCGCCCTTCGCCAATCTGGACTGGCTGCTTAAGGTGGGCGGGCGCGAACAGCGGCCCCGCCACCCGCTGCTGATGGTGAACAATGTCTATGCCATCCTCAGGGCGGTCGAGAGCGGGATCGGGGTGGCCGGCCTGCCGGAATATGTCGCGAACAGCTCCCGGGAGGTCGTTCGGGTCCTTTCGGAGCTCGAGGGGCCGCGAATCGACGCCTATTTCGTGTATCCAGAGGAGCTGCGGAACTCCAAGCGGGTTCATGTCTTTCGAGATTTCCTGCTCCGGAAGGTCGCCGAGACGCAGGGTTAGGCCGGCCCTACATATTTGTTATTGCAGCAATATGGCAAAGCCATGCGCTAATCGCATGGCTCCAATGAGCTTTTGACTCTGGTATACCGGCGGCCCCGCACTATCTTCATTTTGTGCTGCGTTGCAGCAAAGAGTTTCGGCGCCACGGCGTCGACCGAGTCTTCGGGCGCAAGGCCTGAAGAGGGGTCTTCGGACCCTACGTCTCCCAGACGTGAAGCCTCCCTGTTTGACTTGGCCGGGAACCTTGTGTTCCCGGCCCCTTCTTTTCCACACACCAAAATTCACCGAAAACCGCGATTCCGGCATCCGGCCCGGCCTCCTCCCTCGTTCAGGCGATGGAACGGGGTCCGAAGACAGTCCTAGACTGACCCCATTGGCCCGTACCGATGGAGGTTCCCATGAAGAAATTCGTTCTGGCCGCTGTATTCGCCCTTGCCGTCAGCCTGCCCGCTTTTGCGAACCAGTGCCCGATGGATATGGCCGAGATCGATGCGGCGCTCGCCATGAGCCCCGATCTGACCGCCGAGCAGTTTGCCGAAGTCGAGCGGCTGCGCGCCGAAGGCGAGGCGTTGCACACAGCCGGCGATCACGACGGTTCGGTTGCCGCGCTCGCGGAAGCGAAGGCGATTCTCGGGATCGAATAGCAGCGTCCGCCGCGGGATTCGCGACGGCGGTAACGATTGCTACATCCAGAGCGGTTCGTCCTCGAGCCCTTCATAGATCGGCGCGACATATTCGGCGTAGCCGTTGAACAGCAAAGTCGGCACGCGCTCGTCGCTGCCGAGCACACGCTCGTTCGCCTGGCTCCAGCGCGGATGCGAGACTTCGGGATTCACGTTCGCCCAGAATCCGTATTCGGAATCCTGCAACGCTTCCCAGAAGCTGCGCGGCCGCTCGTCCGCAAAGGTAAAGCGCACGATCGACTTGATCGATTTGAAACCGTATTTCCACGGCACGGCGAGGCGCAGCGGTGCGCCGTTCTGGTTGGGCAGCGGCTTGCCGTAGATGCCGGTGACCATGAAGGCGAGTTCGTTGGTCGCCTCGGCCATCGTCAGCCCTTCGACATAGGGCCAGGGGTACCAGGGCGAGCTCTGCTCCGGCGCGATCTCGTCGTCGAGGAAGGTTTCCATGACGACATATTTCGCATCGCCGAGCGGGCGCGCGTACTCGACCAGCGCCTGCATCGGAAAGCCGGTCCACGGCACCGCCATCGACCAGGCCTCGACGCAGCGATGACGATAGAGCCGCTCTTCCAGCGGCATGGCGCGGATCAGCGTATCGATGTCGACAGTCTTTTCTTCCTCGACCAGCCCGTCGATCACCACGCTCCAGGGCCGGGGTTGCAAGGCCTGCGCGGCATCGACGATGTCCTTGCTGCCACCGAACTCGTAGTAGTTATTGTAGGTCGTCGCCCAAGATTCTTCGGTGACCGGACGATCGAGCATGTAACGCTCGTTCCGCGTCGCCGGATAGAGATCGACCGTCGGATCTTCGACGGCGAGCGCGCGGCGCGGCCGGATCAGCGAGCCGCCGCCCAAAAGCAGCGGTCCGACCGCCATCGCCTTCAGCAGATTGCGCCGGTCGCGCCAGACTGCCTCCGGCGTCGCCGCGCTCTCCGGCAACTCCCAGCCGCGTTTCCTGCGTACATACATCGCCGCCTCCGAATCCGGTTCCCGCTCCACCCCAACTAGGGACGAGAGCGCGGCAACGCAAATCAACTCGCACGCACAACCTGTTCAACAGCGAGTGAAGGGCAGAATACCGCCCTATTGCAGCATGCTGCGTAGCATCCAGGCGGTCTTTTCGTGGATCTGCATGCGCTGCGTGAGCAGATCGCAGGTCGGCTCGTCCTCGGCCTTTTCGGCGACCGGGAACACCTTGCGGGCGGTCCGCGCGACCGCTTCCTGGCCCTCGACCAGCTGCTTGATCATGGCCTTGGCTTCGGGCACGCCCGTCGCTTCCTTGATCGACGACAGCTTGCTGAAATCCTTGTACGAGCCGGGTGCGGGATGACCGAGCGCGCGAATCCGCTCGGCGATCGTGTCCACCGCCAGCGCGAGTTCGTTGTATTGCTGCTCGAACATCAGATGCAGCGTGTTGAACATCGGCCCGGTCACGTTCCAGTGGAAGTTATGCGTCTTGAGATAGAGCGTGTAGGTGTCCGCCAAGAGATGCGAGAGCCCGTCCGAAATTGCTTTGCGATCCTTCGCGTCGATGCCGATGTCGATAGCCATGATGACCGCTCCTTGTGCCCATTGCCTGAATTTAGCACGGCGCGGCCGTGATACAAGCAGGCTGGACTCGTTACAAACTGTCGCGGGAGCCCACGCGCGGTACCCATTGAACGCCGCGCGCCGCCGTCAGGCGTGCTGCGTTGCGGCCTGGCGCTCCTGCACGATCTTGTCGGCAACACGCCCGGTCAGCTCCTGCAGATGATCGAACTGCCAGCGGAAGCTGCCAACGCCCATGGTGAGCGACCGCAGATCGATGATCAGATCGTGCAGTTCCGATTGCGGCATGAACGCGCGCACCTCGTCCCACCCGCTCCAGCCCGCCTTGGCATCGAAGCCTAGAATCTGGCCGCGCCGCCCCGAGACGAGGCTGTTCGCCTTGGCGGTAAACTCGTTCGGTACCGAAATACTGACCTGACAGATCGGTTCGAGCAGCACCGGATCGCATTTCGGCATGGCCTCGCTCATCGCCATGCGGCCGGCGGTCTTGAACGCCATTTCCGAACTGTCGACCGCGTGGAACTGGCCGTCGAACAGACGGACATGCACGTCGACGACCGGAAAGCCGAGCGGGCCGCGCTTGAGATAGTCGCCGACACCGTCTTCGACCGCCGGAATGAAGTTGCGCGGAATAGAACCGCCGACGATCGCGTCCTGGAACTGGAAGCCGCCGCCGCGCGGCTGCGGCTTGACCTCGATATAGACGTCGCCGAACTGCCCGTGCCCGCCGGTCTGACGCTTGAAGCGCGAATGCTGGACGAGGCCTTTGCGGATAGTTTCCCGATAGCCGACCTGCGGGCGATGCGCCTTCACCGGCACATTGTATTTGCTCTTGAGCCGCTCGAGCGCGATCTGCAGATGGATCTCGCCCTGCCCCCACAGCACCATCTGATGCATGTCCTGGTTCTGTTCGAGCGAGAGCGAGGGATCCTCTTCGCGCAGCCGCGCAATCGCGCCGGTCAGCTTGACTTCGTCCTGGCGGTTCTCGGGTTCGATGGCGAACGAGAACAGAGGCGGCATTGGCGCCGGCCATGTCGCCGACATCGTCGCCTTGCCCGATGCCGAGAGCAACTCGCCGGTATGGATATCGTCCATGCGCCCGAAGGCAATGACCTCGCCCGCTTTCGCATTCCCGGTCTTGTGCGGTTCGAGCCCCATCATCCGATTGATGCTGCCGAGCCGATGGCCGGACAGAGTCATCCCGTCCTTGATCTCGCCGGTCCACAACCGCGCCGCCGACAGCTTGCCGGTATGCGGCAAATGATAGGTTTTGAAGACCAGCGCAGCAGCATCCTTGGCATCGGCCTTGAGCCCGATGCGCTCGGCTGCAACCTCGGGCCCGGGCACCTCGTGGCGCAGCGCCTTCAACAACCGCCGCACGCCGTGATCTTTCTCACCCGCGCCGAGCAGCACCGGCACGATCAGATCGTCGCTAAGATCTTTGGTGAGCTGCGCGTAAATCGCGTCGGTCGAGGGCACCGCATCCTCGAGCAGCTGTTCGAGTAGCGCGTCGTCAAAATCGGCAAGCGCTTCCAGCATCTCGCGGCGCGCTTCCGTCTCGCGCTGTTTTGCATCCTCCGGCATCTGGATCAGGTCGGACGCCTGGCCCGGCTTGTACTGGTAGGCGCGCTCGCTCACCAGATCGACATAGCCCGTGACACCGTCATCGCCGCTGCCGCGGATCGGCACCTGGCGCAGCACCAGCGGCCGCTGCGAGACATGCTGCAGCGCTGCCAGCAGTTCGCGCACACGATACTCGGCGTCGTCCATCTTGTTGATGAACAGAAAATGCGGAATCATATTGTCGTCGAGGAACTTGAGCAGTGGCGCCAATGTCAGCGCCTTGTCCGGCTCCGGTTCGCAGACCACCACCGCCGCGTCCGCGACCATCAACGCATGCTGCGTCTCCTGGGCCAGCTCGACCGAGCCGGGACAGTCGAGAAAGGTCCAGCGCTCGCCCAGATAGTCGCAGCCGGCGATGTTGACCTCGACCGACATCGAGCGCGCCCGCGCCTCGGGCGTCGCATCGCCGACCATATTGCGTTCCTTCGCGCTGCCCTTGCGCGGAATGGCGCCGGCGGCGAACAGAATGCTTTCGAGGAGACTGGTCTTACCGCTGAGATAAGGACCCACAATGGCTGCGCAACGCGGCGCAGCCGCCGGTCTTTCGCCCATTTTGCTCTCCCTATGCGCGTCCGGAACGGGCCGCCGCACGAGAGGCGACGGTCGCTCTCTTGTCCTGGTCAGACCATGATTTCAGGGCGCAGCGGGGGGATGCAAGGAAAAACCGGCTGCCATGATTTGGCCGGGTTCCGCCGCGATGCTGCGGTACCATGAAAGAATGCTCCCGCCCGAAATCCAAGACAAAGCTCCCGCCATGTCCAAAGCCAGCGACCTGACCGCCGGTGGCGCCAAGGGGCGTGCCCGTGCGCGGCCGAAACGCTCCGCGCGCGTAAAACCCGGCAAGGTGACCGACGTTCTCACGCGCCTGGCCAAGGAATGCACGGATGAACGGGTCAGTCTCGGCGATATCGTCACGGAGCTCGAGAGCCGCAGCCACGGCATGCTGATGCTGGTGTTGTCGCTGCCGTCCATGATTCCGATCACGCCGCCGGGCGTCGGCGTCATTTTCGGCGTGCCGATCGCCTTCGTCGCCGTCCAGCTCATCCTGCGCCGCCGCCATGTCTGGCTGCCCGGCTTCCTGCGCCGCCGCTCGATGGCGTGCGAGGATTTTCAGCGCATCATCGAACGCGCCTTGCCCCATGTCGCGCGCATCGAGCGGCTACTGAAGCCGCGTTTGACGATCCTTACGGAATCGATCGGCGAATGCCTGATTGGCGTGGCGGTGCTGGTGCTGGCGTTGCTGCTTGCTTTGCCGCTGCCGCTGACAAACATCCCGCTCGGCCTCGCGATCGCCTTGCTGTCGCTCGGTCTGATCCAGCGCGACGGGCTGGTGGTGCTGATCGGCAGCATCCTCGCGATCGCCACCGGCATTTTCATCGTGGGGTTCGGCTGGACCGCCATGGCAAGCCTGGTCGCCCTGGTAACCGGCCGTTAGCGCGCCCGGACGCGCCGGCCGGCCAACCTCAGCGCAGCGC
>JBBDWW010000441.1:0-1706 GCA_040902645.1 Dongiaceae bacterium
CGCGTCGACTACCTGACGATCGATCTGATGGCCGCGCTTGAGGCACTGATAGAGCGCGGACAACGCGCGCTGCGCGATCGCGACCGAATGTTCGCGACCGTTGATCGCGAGCCGGTTGCCGCGCGTCACGAGCTGTACGCCGAGCGCCTGTTCGACAGCCGCCAGATTTCGGTCATGCTCGCCGAATAGCATCGGCAAGAGCCGGTTGTCGTCGAACTCCATCTGGACCGGCGGTCCGACGGTGGCGGCGGGGGTCGGGCTCACGCGCTCAGTCGCGCCGCCGCACGCGTACCGATGCAAGCGTGCGGCCGATCGACGATGCGTCCGGCCAGCGAGTTCGGATGCACGTCGACGATCTCGACGCGCAGGATCGAATTGGTCGGATCGAAATCGGCCGCGAGATGGACCGACTGCAGCCACGGGCTGCGGCCGCCGAACTGGCCGGGATAGCGCCCGGGCCGGTCGACCAGCACGTCGACCTCGCGGCCGCGCATCGCTTTGTTGAAAGCGACCTGCTGGCGCGCAATCAAAGCCTGCAACCGTGCGAGCCGTTCGGCCTTGACCGGTTCGGGCACCTGGTCGGGCATCGAAGCCGCCGGCGTGCCGGGGCGCGCGCTGTATTTGAAGGAATAGGCCTGCGCATAGACGACCTGTTCGATCAGATCGAGCGTCGCCAGGAAATCGGCTTCGCTCTCACCGGGAAAGCCGACGATGAAATCCGACGAGAGGGCGAGATCCGGCCGCGCGCTGCGCAGCTTCGCGATGATCGCCCGATAATCCGCAGCGGTATGCTGGCGATTCATCGAAGCCAGCACGCGATCCGATCCCGATTGCACCGGCAGATGCAGAAAGGGCATCAGCTTCGGTTCGTCGCCATGCGCGGCGATCAGCGCATCGTCCATGTCGCGCGGATGCGACGTCGTGTAGCGGATGCGCGCGAGCCCGTCGATGCGCGCGAGATGCCGGATCAGGCGGCCGAGCCCCCATGTTTCGTCGCCCGATGCTTCGTCGCCCGATGTTTCATCGTTCGGGGCCGCGCCGTGCCAGGCATTCACATTCTGTCCGAGCAAAGTGATCTCGCGCGTGCCGCGTTCGACCAGGCGGCGCGCCTCGGCCTCGATCGCGGCGACCGGCCGCGAGAATTCGGCGCCGCGTGTATAGGGAACGACGCAGAAGGTGCAGAATTTGTCGCAGCCCTCCTGCACCGACAGGAACGCGCTGACGCTGGGCAGCGACGCACTCTCGGGCAGGAAATCGAATTTGGATTCGACCGGAAAGTCGGTGTCCATCACGCCGCGCCGGTCCGGGTCGGCGGCGCGTTCGGCACGCGCGACCAGCTCGGGCAGGCGATGATAGGCCTGCGGCCCGACCACGATATCGACATGCGGCGCGCGGCGCTGGATTTCGGCGCCCTCGGCCTGCGCGACGCAGCCGGCAACGGCGATGATCATGTCGCCGCCCGCATCGCGACGCTCGCGGCGCAAGGTCCTCAGCCGGCCGAGCTCGGAGAAAACTTTTTCCGAGGCCTTTTCGCGGATATGGCAGGTATTGAGCACGACCATGTCGGCGCTCTCGGGCGCGTCGGTCGGCGCATAGCCCAGCGGTGCCAGGACATCCGCCATGCGGGCGGAGTCGTAGACATTCATCTGACAACCATAGGTCTTGATGAAGAGCCGTTTCGCCAAGGTCGGGTCGCAGCCGGCCTT
>JBBDWW010000442.1:0-11545 GCA_040902645.1 Dongiaceae bacterium
GGCACCGCCCGGCGCCGGACCGGCCTCCATGCATTCGCCGACCGTGATGACTTTCACGCGCGGCACATCTTGCGTGAACTCGGCGACATAGGCATCGGCCGGCCGCATCACGACCTCGGAGGGCGTACCGATCTGTACGACGACGCCGTCTTTCATGATCGCGATCCGGTCGCCCAGCCGCAGCGCCTCGAGAAAATCATGGGTAATGAACACGATCGTCTTGTGCAGCATTTTCTGCAGCCGCAGGAATTCGTCCTGCATCTGCCGGCGGATCAGAGGATCGAGCGCACTGAACGGCTCATCGAGGTACCACAGCTCGGGCTTGACCGCCAGCGATCGCGCAATGCCGACGCGCTGCTGCTGCCCGCCGGAGAGCTCGCTCGGGAAATTCTTCTCGCGCCCGCTCAGTCCCACCAGTTCAAGCATTTCCGCAGCGCGCTTCAGACGTTCGGCCGGCGCGATACCCTGCACCTTGAGCGGAAAGGCGACATTGTCGATCGCCGTCAGATGCGGCATGAGGCCGAAATTCTGGAACACCATACCCATCTTGTGACGGCGGATTTCGGTGAGCTCGTCGCGGCTCGACTTCAGCAGATCCTGGCCGTTGAACAGCACTTCGCCGGCGGTCGGTTCAACCAGACGGGAGAGGCAGCGGACGATGGTGGATTTTCCGGAGCCCGAGAGCCCCATGATGATGAAGATCTCGCCTTCGTTGACCTCGAAGCTGACGTCGGCGCAGGCAACGATGTGACCGTCTTGCCTGATGCGGGCGATATGCGCGCGGGCATCGTCGACCTTGCCGTTACCCGCCGGGAAGAAGTCGCCCGGATCCGTGCCGTAAACTTTCCAGACGTTGCGGCAGGATAGTTTGATGTCACGAGTGGCGCTTGCGTCGGCCATCGAAATGCCTCCGGCAGAACGTCGCGACGATATGCGGATGGAGTTAGGGCCGAACCTCTCGGTCCGGCCCTATCCTCTTTCGGCTCAGCTGCCGGCGAGTGCGGCGTCGACCATCGGGCGCCATTTGGCCTCGTTGGCGTCGACCCATTCCTTGATGACGGCATCCATGTCCATGCCCTGCGCATCGACTTTCGAGATGAGCGGGATCTGGTCTTCGGCCGCAAGCGTGAAGTTGGTCAGGAATCGGTAGGCCGCCGGCCACTGATCCTTCATGCCGCTCCATGCCACCTTGAACGTGGTCGGCTGTTCATAGAGGCAGTCGCCGGTCGCGTCGGGATTGCGGCCCCAGGCGGGGTCGCTTTCGCAAGCCGGATCGAAGGGCGGCAGATCGACGATACCGACCTCGACGTCCGCGTAAAGCCAATGCGGCGTCCAGAACATCATCACGATCGGTTCCTGGCGCTCATAGGCGGCCTTGAACTCCGCGACCATCGCGCCCTCGCTGCCACCCGGCACCGAGGTATAGGGAAGCTGCATGGCGGCGATGACGTCAGCGTTGCGTGCACCCCAGTCGAGCGGATAGTCGAGCAGACGACCGTTCGGAAAGGTTTCCGGCGTCGAGAACTGATCCGCGCAGGCGATGAACGAATCGAGCGACGGCAGCCCCGGGCACTGCTCTTCCATATATTTCGGATAGATCCAGCGCTCGCCGGCATTGAGGCCGAGATTGCCGAGATGCTCGATGTTGCCGGTCGATTCGGCGGTTACGTACGCATCGCCGACATTGTTCGACCAGATTTCGAGCGACGCCGTGACCGTGCCGTCCTGGATCGCCTCGAACTGCGGCAGGTAGCCGGCCGTGGTGTACTCGACGTTGTAGCCCATGCGCTGCAGGATCTCGCCGGCGATATGGGTGGTGATGACCTGGCCGGTCCACTCGTTGATCGCGAGTTTGATCGGGTCGGAACTCTCCGGCACCTCAGCCGATGCCGGGGTCGCCGCGACGAGCCCGACAAAGGCAGCGCCGACAAGACCCGCCGCCAGTAATTTCAGGGGGTTACGCATTCCGAAGCCTCCGCGTTTGAACATTCTTGGGAGCATCGGGCCACATCCCGGTGGGATGCAGACCCGCCGTCCGATTGGTAGCGAAGACTAGGGCATAAACGGCGGGGGCGTCCAGCGGCACAAAACTCCCCGCTCCGGCCGCGGAATGCGGCCGGATGAGCCGGTTCTTTCGATCTGCCCGCCGCTAGATGCGGCCGAGCGCTTCCAGCACGCGCGTGTGGAAGTGATGCAATCCGTGCTCGCTGTTCTGTGTGCGATCCTTGTCGATGACGTAGCGGCCCTGGTTGTAACCGCGCGAATGCAGCCCGCGCTGCACGCTCTCCACCAATCCAAGGTCTTCCGGATTCAGTGTGTCGCGGAAATAGTCGATCGATGCCTGTTCGACCGCGCTCGGTGTCTTGGCGGAGAGATAGAATTCAAGGGTCTCGTTAGTCAGCTCCGGCCCGCCCGGCTTCATGCGGAAGACGACGAGATTGGGACAGCCCGGGTTCATCACCAGCGTGAGATCCGGCCAGATCCACCAGGCGCCGAAGGCTGTGTCTTCAACCGAGCCTTCGAATTTGTAGGCCGCGTTCTCGCCGGACTTGGCGTGCCCGCAATGGCTCGACCAGAGCCGATGCGTGTTGGTGCGATAGGTCGGCATGTCGACCAGCTCGACGAACGCCGGATGCCCGATCGGGCAGTGATAGCATTCGACGAAATTGTCGACGACATTCTTCCAGTTCGCCTTGACGTCGAACAGCAGCGTCTCTGCGTGGGTCAGATCGTCGAGCGTCGGACAATAGCGGCGCAGCTCTTCCTCGAGCCCGTCGAGCTGTGTCGCCACGGGCGACGCGTTCGGATCGAGATTGACGAACAGCATGTTGCAGAACATGTCGACGCCGACCGGCTTCAACGCAAAATTTGCCTTGTCGAAATCGACCATGTCCTGACAGCCGCGCGCCGTGCGCACCTGCCCGTCGGCGTGATAGCTCCACGCATGATACGGGCAGGTGATGACTTTCGAGCTGCCCGAGCCCTTGAGCAATTCGTGCCCGCGGTGCTGGCACACGTTATAGAAGCCCCGCAGCAACCCGTCCTTGCCGCGAATGACGAAGACGCTCTGATCGCCGATCTTCGTCGTGACATAGTCGCCGGGCTCGCGCACCTTCTCGACATGGCAGACATAGAGCCAGGAGCGGTAGAAGATCGCGTCCAGCTCCTCCTGATAGATCGCCGGGTCGTAATAGTGATGCGCCGGGATCGTATAGCCGCGCGCGGGATCCGGATTGTACGGCCGGGTTTCGCTCACCTTGCCGGGTGGCGTGAACAAAGTCGCGGGAGATTGGTCGTTCATGTCGTTCCTCCTTCGGCATTAAATCCGGCGCGGTCACTGTCCGGCCGCCGGTTGAATGCGTTTCGTCTGTCGGGGGCAATTTCACTGCGCACGACCAGCGTATCGACGGTGGCGGCGCCCAGAATGAGCAGTCCGCCCGTGATCTGACGCAGACCAAACGGTTCGTCGCTGAACAGCGCCGCGGTAAACGAGCCGAACAAAGCCTCGGCCATCAGAAGAATGCCGACGCGACCCGGGCTCACCTTCGGGACGCCCCACATGAGCATGAACTGAGTGGGCACCCACCACAGCAACGCCAGGCCGACCAGCCAGGGCAGATAGGGGCCAAAGTCGGCGACCGGCGGCAGTGCGCCGGTCGGATCGGGCAGGAAAAGAAACGGCACCACCAAGGCGCCGATCAGACCGCCACCAAAGAACAGGAAGGTGTTTTCGTAAGCGCCGGGACCGTTGATCTGTCGCGCGGCGTCGGAATCGGGCCCCTGATATTTGCGTATGACGATGGTCGCGAGCGACCAGAGGATGCCGGAGCTCAATGTCATCCAGTCGCCGACATTGCGCGGAATTGGCCAGTCGCCACTGCCGCCGAGGAAAACCGCAAGCCCGGCGAACGCGGCGAGGATTGCGCCAATACGGATCGGCGAGATTCGCTCGCCGAGAAACACGCGCGCCATCAGCGTGCTCCAGACCGGCGAGATATAAAACAGGAACAGCACGTTCACGATGGAGGTGAACGCATAAGAGTTCGAATAGAGGATAAACGCCGTGCCGGCCAACATCCCCGAGAGCAGGAGCGGCCAGCCGCCATTCGCAAGTCGGCGCCAGCGCACGATCTGACCCGGCAGCAGCGCCAATGTCGCAAACAGCACCATGATGAACGTGGCCCAGGCGCCCGGCAGGCCGAGCCCGTCGATATGGCGCAGTGGCAGCCAATAGGCGCCCCAGGTCGCGGCGACGCAGGCGATCGCGGCCGAAGGCAGCAGTTCGGAGCGGGCGCCGCGCATCAGAGGCATGACAGCGTTCCCGATTGAGCGGCGCTGCAAATCGCCGCAGGATGGGAGCGATGGACGCGATCAATAATGATGCGTGCTATCCCGAGGGCCCGCTCTGGCATCGGGATCGACTCTGGTACGTCGAGTATGGCGCGCACCGGATCATGGGCTGGAACGGCCGAAGCAACGACATCTTCTGGCAGGAAGCAGGCAGCGGACCTTGTGCGCTTGCGGCCTGGGGCGAGGATCTCCTGCTCTGCGCCTTCGACGGCAACGCGCTGCTGCGCATCGGCGCGGACGGTACCACGCGCGCACGCTGGGATCGCGATATCGACGGCAACGGATTCGTCGGACCGAACGATCTGACACCCGACGGGCATGGCGGATTTTTCTTCACGGCATCGGGCCGGTTCGATATCGAGGCGCCACTCGAGGGTGCGCTGCTGCATTTCGATCCGCGCGGCCAGATTCGCCTGCTGGCCGAAGGGTTGCATTTCCCCAACGGCATCGCGTTCGATGCCGCGCGACGCCGTCTCTATGTCAGCGAGCATCTCGCACAACGCATCCTGATGTTCGACATGCCGGCGTTCCGCCATCTCGGTGCCGCGCGCGTGTTCTGCCGCCTCGGCAATGTCGCGCCGCATGAACTCGATCGCGAACTCTATGCCGGGGGCGACGGGATGGAACTGGATTCCGAGGGACGGTTGCATGTCGCGCATTTCGGCACCGGCCGGCTTTTGACATTCGAACCCGATGGCCGCCTCGCCGGCAGCGTCGATCTGCCGATGCGCTATCCGACCAATCTCGCCTTCGGCCCGTCGAACGGCAATGCGCAGCCGGCGATCTATGTGACCGCGGTCGCCGATCCCTGGCATGTGCCGTATCCGGGTGCCGTGTTTCATCTCAATCCCTGAACCACCGATCCCGTGAATCGGTGGCCGTGCCATGTCGGTGGACGGCCGCCGCCACGGTCCCCCCGGACCTGGTCCCGACATGACCGCACGCCGGGCGTGCCCCGGACGTGCGACAAATGGCCGTTCCCATGACGACGGCGACCGCCCTCAAAGCGAATTTAGTCCTTTCATTGATTGGCTGTCCAATATAAAAAGAACCGGCTTTGAGGGCCGAGGAGACGCCGATGCCCAAGCTCGGCATGGAACCGATCCGCCGCCGGCAACTGATCGACGCCACGATCGCCGCGATCCACGAGAACGGCTTCGCCGACGCGACGCTGCAGCGCATCAGCGCGCTGGCCGGAGTCTCGACCGGCATCGTTCACCATTACTTCCAGAGCAAGGCGGATCTGCTCGAGGCGACCATGCGCCAGCTTGCGAGCGACGTTCGCGCCGGCACGGTCGATCGGCTGCGCCACGCGAGGACGCCGCGAGATCGTGTCGCGGCAGTCATCGACGGCAATCTCGCGACCGGCGTGCTCTCGCCGCAGGGCGTCACCGCCTGGCTCGCCTTCTGTTCGCAGGTACACTGCAATCCAAGTTTCCGTCGCGTGCAGCGCATCCTGATCGACCGCATGCACAGCAATCTCGCGCATGCACTCGCCGAACTGATGCCGCGCAAGGAAGCCGATGCAATCGCCGAGGGGCTGTCGATCCTGATCGACGGGCTGTGGCTCCGCGCGGCCTTGTCCGACGGGCACTTCACCCCCGATGCCGCGCGCCGCATCGCGCATGACTGGTTCGATGCGCGCCTCGCGACAGCGCAGATGAACAAGCGGCATCCCCTGGCCGTCGCGGCGCGCCCTAAAGCCCGAACGCCTGCCTGATCTTCTCCGCACATTCCAGCGGCGTCGCACGGCTGGTGTCGAGTTTGAGATCGTAAACGATGTTCCGGTGCACGCGCTCATGCTGCCAGCGCGCGAGCCCGATCTCACGGTCGCCGCGCCGGCGCTCGCGCTCTTCGAGTACATCGAGCGGCGCGAACAGGCCGACGCGATAGAGCCTGTACGGGGCAAGCAGCGCGGTATACTCCGCATTCTCGTCGCCCAGCATGACATCGTCGACGATCTGGTTGTTGCCCTGCGCCGCCATCGCCACGACCGCATGGCGCATGCCGCGCAGTGCGTTCTCGACCATCGGACCGGTATGAACGACGATCGAGGGCTTGCCGTCTTCGAGGATGGTCTCGAAGACCATGCTGGCCGGATCGCCGAAATAGCTGTCCGGCAGCATCGCCATGAACGCATCCATCTCGACATGCAGGAACGGTTCGGCGGTGATCGCCTGCAACGCCTTCGCGATCGCGCTCTTGCCCGAACTGCCGGCGCCGTTGAGGAGGACGATGCGCGCCATCCCGGTCATGATGCTCCTTCCGGCGCTCCTGCGCGTCAGACCGCGATGCGGCCTTCGAGAAAGATGACGGCGCTGCCGCCCAGCGTCACCCGTGTACCGCGATCCTCGCAGAGCACGATGCCGCCGCGCTGCGATAATTGCCGGCCGACGAGCTTCTTCTTACCGAGCCGCTCCGCCCAGTAGGGCGCGAGGCAGAGATGCGCGACACCGGATACAGCATCTTCCGGCACGCCGTTGGCCGGTGCAAAGAAGCGCGACACGAAATCGGCAGCCGGCCTGCCCTGCTGCGGGCGCGCGCTGTCGCCCGCCGGGGCCGTCACGATAACGGCCGGCAGCTCCAGTGCGGCGATCTTTTCCATGTCCGGCTTCAGTGCCACGACCTGCTCTTCGCGTTCGAAGAGACAGAGATAATGTTTGGCCGCCATGACACGCTGCGGTGTCGCGCCGAGCCCTTCGGCCAACGCGGCCGGCGCGTCGATCGGGCGCGGCCGCAGGGCCGGCATCTCCAGCATCAGCGCCGCGCCATTGCGCCGCACGATCATCGCTTCGCCGCCGCTCATAAAGCGGACTTCCCGTGCGTGCGGCCGCAGCCGCTCGAACATCAGATGGCCGGCGGCCAACGTCGCATGGCCGATCAAGGTCACCTCGCGCGTCGGCGTGAACCAGCGAATCCCAAGATCGCCGCTGCCCGACAACGAGCCGCCCGGTTCCGGTGCAAAGAATACGGTTTCGGACAAATTCATCTCGGCGGCGATCGCCTGCATGCGCTCGTCCGGCAGCCATGTTTCGAGCGGACAGACGGCAGCGGGATTGCCGGCCAAGGTGCGTTCGGCGAACGCATCGATGATGAACATCTTCAGGGTCATGCGTTGCGCGTCGCCAGCGATTGCGTTCAGGCCCGCGCCGTCGCGCCCCGACCACGATCAGGATCGGGCGGCAGCACCTCGCCGTCCGGCGTATCGGAACGCGGGTCGAGTTCGGTCGGGGCAAGCGCGATGGTCGAGACCGGTACGAAGTTCGTCTGCTCCTCGGACGGTTTCGCGATGCGGCGCGACATGCGGTAGCGCACGAAGATCGCGAGGAAGAGACCGGCCGCCGCGATCAGCAGGAACAAGGCCGGATCGGAGAATTGGCCCATCACCAGTGAGCCGAGCACCGGCCCGGCGGCCGAGCCCAGCGCCCAGGAGAGCAACAGGCCGCTCGACGCCGCGAGCATCTGCGGCTGCTCGATGTAGTCGCAGGCGTGGGCGACCGCGAGCGGGTAGACCGATGCTGCGGCGCCACCGAAGATACCGATCAGCACCAGGATCGGCAGCAGCGGCATGTCGGGTCGCAACGCGAGGCCGTAATTGGCGACGCAGGCCGCGGCCAGCGCGAGCAGCACGAAGAACATCACGGTGCGGCGGTCGAATTTATCGGAGAGGCGGCCGATCGGCCATTGCGCGATCAACCCGCCGATCACCGTCACGCCCATGAACAGCGAGACCTCGAACACGCTGTAGCCGAGATTCTGCGCATAAATCGCGCCCATGCCGTAGAACGCGCCGGTGATTACGCCCGAGACGACACAGCCGACCACGCCGACCGGCGAGATGCGATAGAGCTTCACAAGCGAGAGCCGTGCGCTGGCCCCGATCTCCGGCCCGGCGACCCGCGTCATGACGACCGGGATCAGCGAGACGGTGAGCAGCAACGCCACCAGCATGAAGGGCTGCAGCGCACGCACGTCGCCATAGTTGACGAGGAACTGGCCGGCCGACGATCCGACATAAGCGACCACGACATAGAGCGAGAGCACCTGGCCGCGCGTCTCGTTGGAGCTGCGCATGTTGAGCCAGCTTTCGATGGCCGCGAACAAGGCCGCCATGCAGAAGCCGCTCAGCACGCGCAACAGGGCCCAGGGGATCGGGTCGTACCAGAGTGCATGCAGCAGCGTTGCGGCCGAGGCGCCGGCGGCGAATGCGGCGAAGGCGCGGATATGGCCGACCCGCGCGATGATGCGCTTGCCCCAGAGGCTGCCGCCGACCAGTCCGAAGTAATAGGCCGACATCACAAGGCCGGCGATTTCGGGCGAGAGATCTTCGACGCCCATGCGGATCGGCAGCAAAATGCCGAGCAGCGAATTGCCCAGGATCAGGATGCAGGCCCCGAACAGCAGCGAGGCGACGGATCGGAGAGCGGCGAGCAAGCGGTGGCTCCCGGACAGCGGTTGCGCCGCTCATTACCTGCCCCGGATCGCGTTCCGACGCAAGCGAACAGCCGGTGGCAGCGCCACTTCCGGTCGAGAGCCGTCCGAAAGGCTGGCATCGCGGGGAGCCGGGGGTTAGTCTCCGCCCGCTTCAACCGGACATTGGAACCATGGCCGCCGAATTCCGCCTCGACGAACGTCTCGCCAAAGACAGCTACGCCTTCGCGTCCTGGGATCTCTCGGATGTGCGGATGATGAACGCCCAGCAATGGCCGTGGCTGATCCTGATTCCGCGGCGCGCCGATATCGCCGAGCTGCACGATCTGAACCCCGCCGACCGCAGGACGCTGATCGAGGAAATCGCACGCGCGAGCCGCGGCATCGACAAACTGTTCCGGCCAGAAAAGGTCAATGTCGGCATGCTTGGCAACGAGGTGCGCCAGTTCCATGTCCATGTACTCGCCCGTCAGAAGGACGATCCGGCCTGGCCCGGCCCTGTCTGGGGCCATGCCCGCGAGCCTTACGAGACGGCGGCGCTCGCCGTTCGCGTCCGCCGCCTGCGCGAGGCGCTGGCGGGGAAATAGCGGCGCTGCACCTCGAGTCCCGCCTCTTCGGGACCGGCTGGGGTAAAGCGATTTCACCACAGAGACACAGAGGATAACGAGAAGCCTCGTTTTTCTCTGTGCCTCTGTGGTCATCTCTTTTAAAAAATCGCCGTTATTTCAGTCGATTGCCCGCGCATAACGGCCGCGCACGCAACGCAACCCGCCCGGCTTGCCCAATCCCCGCCCGGCTGCCTTAATGGCATCAATCGGGCGATTAACAATCAGGCAATAACACCGGGAGAAACGCCATGACCGTGATGCGCGGGAATTACGACAAGGCGCGGTTGCGCAAGCTCGACGCCGATCATCACATCCATCCTTTCACGAACAACCGGCAGAATGTCGACAATGGCGGCGCGCTGATCTTCTCGCGCGCGGACGGTGTCTATATCTGGGACATCGACAACAAGCGCTATCTCGACGGTATGTCGGGGCTGTGGTGCGTGAACGTCGGTTATGGCCGCGAGGAACTGGTCGAGGCCGCCAGCCGCCAGATGCGCGAGCTACCCTATTATTCGAGCTTCTTCGGCTCATCCACGCCGGCGACCGTCGAACTCGCCGGCAAGGTGACGTCGCTGCTCGGCGGCGATCTGAACCATGTGTTCTTCGCCAATTCCGGTTCGGAAGCGAACGACACGATCGCGCGCATCGTGCGCCATTACTGGGGCCTGGTCGGCAAGCCGGAGAAGCAGACCATCATCGCCCGCGAGCGCGCCTATCACGGCAGCACGATGGCGGCCGCATCGATGACCAAATACGGCAACATGCACGACCAGGGCGGTTTGCCGCTGCCGGGCTTCGTCCATATCGATCCGCCCTATTCCTTCGAATATGCGAAGCCGGGCGAAGATCTCGACGCGTTCGGCCTGCGCATGGCGAAGGCGATCGAAGACAAGATTCTCGAGATCGGCGCCGACAAGGTCGGTGCGGTGATCGGCGAGCCGGTGCAGGGTGCGGGCGGCGTCATCATCCCGCCCAAGACCTACTGGCCGGCGGTCGAGAAGATCTGTCGCAAGCATGACGTGCTGCTGATCGCCGACGAGGTCATCTGCGGCTTCGCACGCACGGGCGAGTGGTTCGGCTTCCAGACCATGGGGATCAAGCCCGATCTGGTCGCGATGGCGAAGGGCCTCTCCTCCGGCTATCTGCCGATCTCGGCGGTCGCGGTGAGCGATCGCGTTGCCAAGCCGCTGATCGACGAAGGCTGGTTCATGCACGGCTTTACGTATTCCGGCCATCCGGTGGCGGCCGCGGTCGCGCTGCGCAACATCGCGATCATGGAAGACGAGAAGCTCGGCGAGAAAGTGAAGAAGGAAACCGGCCCCTATCTCGCAAAGGCCCTGAAGCGTCTCAACGACCTGCCGATCGTCGGCGAGGTGCGCTCAATCGGTCTGTTGGGCGCGGTCGAGCTGGTGGCCGACAAGAAGACGCGGGCGCGGATCGACCCGCCGATGTCGGCAGGCGAAGTCGCGCGCAATTTCTGCATGGCCCATGGCGCGATCCTGCGCGTCAGCTTCGAGACCCTGGTCATGTCGCCGCCGCTGATCATCACCACCGCGCAGATCGACGAGCTGGTCGATTCGATCCATGCCGGTTTGAAGGAAGCGGGCGAACAGCTTCTGGGTTGAAAACGGCATCCGGAGATTCGACATGAAACGTGCGCTGATTTCGGTCGCCGCCGTTCTCACGCTTCTGCCGATCGCCGCCTGCGACCGATCCACCGACCACGCCGACGCTGGCGATCCCGCACGCGGACGTGCGGTCGCGGAGCAGTATTGCTCGGAATGTCACCGCGTATCGCCGGAACAGGAGACCGTGGCCTTCGCCGGCGCACCCGACTTCGCACAGGTGAACAGTCTCGACCCGGAAGACTGGCAACCGATCGTCGACGAGATGGCGAGCACGCATATCGAGATGCCGCGATCGCCCGACTGGGAAACCGAGAAGGCCGATGTGATCGCGTGGATCCGGAGCCTGGAGCCGCAGCCGCTGCCCATTCCTGAACCGGAGACGACCGCCGAATAGGCGGCACGACGCTTCGGTGCCATATCGGCGCGTCAGCGCCTCGTGCCGGCCGTGCAATCGGGGCCGCGCTGGGTTAGGCTTTGCGGGTCGGCCCTGCACGGAGAACCGCCATGCATCGAAGCCTGATCCCG
>JBBDWW010000443.1:0-1685 GCA_040902645.1 Dongiaceae bacterium
AACAAGGTCTTCGTCGTTCAGGCTTCGGAGATCGAGTTCGCCCTCGTCGGCCATCGGTAACCTCCCGCGAGAAAAAGCCGTTGCGAAACCGGGTCTTGGCCGGAAACGCTGACCGGCAGGATAGGCGCTTCTTTGTGCCATGAAACGCGCGCGCGCGCGACAGGAATTGATACGGCGGCGACATGGGAGAGCCCGGTTCTACAGGGAAATCGCCCGCATACCGTGTGGCGCGATGCCGCGCCCCCGATGCCGGGCTGCTTCAGCCGTGCGGCCCCGCCGGCAAGGTCCGATTACGAGCCCGGTCGACCCGGAAGCCGCGGCCGTAATGGCGTTCGATCCGGGCCTGGATCAACTCGAAGGCGATCGACATGACCCAGTAGATGACCGCCGCCGTCAACAGCATCTCGATATAGCGATACTCGGCGCGGCCATAGGAGCGCGCGAGATACATGACTTCCCAGACCCCCATCATCGAGACCAGCGATGAATCCTTCAGCATGGCGATGAACTGGCTGCCGGTCGGCGGCACGATGACGCGCATCGCCTGCGGCAGAATGACCTTGCGCATGACAGGACCGCGTTTGAGTCCGAGTGCGGTCGCCGCTTCCCATTGGCCATGTGCGATCGACTGGATGCCGGCGCGGACGATCTCCGCGAGATAGGCGCCGTAATTGAGCGAAAGCGCGATCATGCCGGCCGGCACCGCGTCGATGACGATGCCGACCTGCGGCAAGCCCAGATAAATGAGGAACACCTGGACCAGCAAGGGCGTGCCGCGAAAGAACGAGATGTAGAAGGTCGCTGCACCAAACAGCACGCCGTTGCTGGAGAGTCGACCAAGCGCTGCGATCAGGCCGAGCGCGGTCGAACACACGATTGATACCGCGCACAGGAACAGGGTCATCGCCGCGCCCTGCAGGAAGCCCGAGGGCGTGAGGCGGATGCCGAGCAGAAACGGCAATTTCTCCCCGATGACCGAGAATTTCAGGTCGAACGACCAGCCGAACCAGAGGAAGAGGCCGAGCAAGGCAAGCCACATGCCGACCGTCTGCATCGGAACGGGCAGCGGCCGCAGCGCCAAGGCAAAGCCGGTTGCCGCCAACGCGATCGCAAGACCGGTCGCGACATGGAGCGTCCATCCGGGTGCCGCCGCGTCGAGCCCGATGAGCGGGGCGACCAGACGGCCGATCGAGGTGCCGCCGAGCCCGGCGAGACAGGCAATCGCGGCGACCGTGGCAAACCCGCCGGCCCAGCGAGACCAGATGACGGGCTGCCGCCGACCGCCCCCGGCGTCAGGAAGCATCGACGCCCCCGGATTTGGCGCGCCGTTTAGCTGCCGGGCGGCTGGGTGATGTCGGCGCCGAGCCGCTCCTGCGAGAGCCGCGCCAGCGTGCCGTCGGCGCGCATCGCATCGAAGATCTCGATGATTTTCGCGGCAAATTCCGGATCGCCCTTGTCGATGGCAACCGCGATCGGCTCCATGAACACCGGCTCGCCGACGATCTTGATCGGCTTGCCCGCCTTGATCGCCTCGACCGTCGTGAGCATGCCGGTCACCATCGCATCGAGACGCACGCCGTCGCCCAGCGAGAGGTCTTCCAGCGCAAGCGGCTCGCTCTCATAGGCGATGATTTCGGCCTCGGTCACCTTGAAGTCGACCGGCGGCGCGTCGATTGCGTCGATGA
>JBBDWW010000444.1:0-11422 GCA_040902645.1 Dongiaceae bacterium
TTCGAGCGAGAATTGCAGCGGCAGCGAAATCTCGATCGCCAACGGTTCGTTACCGAGACCGCTCCAGTCGGACGTCAGATCGAACCGGCCGTTCGCGTAGTTGGCGGTGATCACCGCCGACATCGTGGTCTCATCACGGAAGCGCGGCGTCCGGGCGGCGAGCCCTTCGATCGTGGCGTCGAACTGCGCCGTCGGTGCCTGCGGCGTGCCGGCGAGGGCGAGGGTCGCATCGATGGTCCCGACGGCATCGCCGAGATCGCCAAACTCGCCGATCCAGCCGACCGGCAGATCCGCGACCGTCAGATCGGCCGCAACGTTGTCGCTGCCCTGCTGCATCCGGCCGGCGATGTGTGCTGGACCCAGCGTGAGCGCGAGATTGTCGAACGAGAGCGTATCGGGCGCGATCGTCAGCAAGAGTGGTTGCTCGAGCGTGGCCGGTTCGCCGGCGAAAATGCCGTCGAGACGCGCGACGGTAAGCTGCGTGGTGCCCTCGGCGATCGCCAGATCGAAATCGGCGGTGAGATCGACCGCGCCCGAGAATTCGCCCTGGGTCGCGAGCGCACCGGCGAGATGGTCGGTGGTGCCATCGAGCGACAATGTGAGCGTATCCAGCTCGGCGGAACCAACGGCGATGGCACTCGCCTCGATCGACGCCGTCAGCACGGGGGCGCCTTGGCCCAAAGTCGCCGTCGCATCGAGCGAAGCGCGATCGGCCGCGATATCGCCGAATGACGGCGCAACAAGATCGCCATTGAGGGCGATCTGCTGCTGGCCCGCGACCGCGGAAAGTTCGATCTTCGCTTCGAGCGCACCGCCGAGCGTTGTATCGAGCAGGGCGCCGTAGGGCGCGAGTGTGTCGATGCGCAGATCGAGGGCACCTTCGGCAATGCCATTGTCGGCGCGCAGCAAAACCCGCCCGTCGAAGCGGCTGTGATCCCCGATCGCGAGATGCAGCGGCGAGAACTCGATGCCGCGATCGGTCGGTGTCGCGGTCAGCCGCAGATCGAGCGGCCCGGCCGGCGATTGCCCCGAGGCGGTGACCTTCGCTTTCAGTGCCGTCACCGGATTCTCGATCGACGCATCGATCCGGTAGCGGCCGAGCGCCTGCCCGTCGATCGCGAGCGACGCGACGGTGCCGACCATCGTGACCGACGGATCGTCGAGCGCGCCGGCGACGCGCCCCTCGCCGTCGAGCGATCCCGCCAAGGACGGATCGATGCGCGCGAGCTGCGGCATGCGGAGGCGGTAATCGCCGTCGATCGTCGCGGCTTCGAGATCGAGCGATGCATTGCCATCGAGCGTCAGGCCCGACGCCTCGAGCGACAGATCCGCAATCTGGAGCGGCCCCTCCGGCGGCCTCGACAAGGTCGCCGCGAGGACGGCATCGCCGCCGAGCAAACCGTCCAATGTGGCATCGCCGAATGTCAGCCCGGTCGCGTCCATCGTCACGATGCCGGTCAAGCCGGTCGCACCCGCGGCGACATGGCCCTCGAAGATGGCACGGCCACCGAGATCGAGGCCGGTGAGCGGCGCCAGTGCCGCAAGATCGCGAATGCTGCCATTGACCGCGAAATCGCCCGCGAGCGTCTCAGGATCGATCGTGCCATCGGCGAGGATGCGGACCGTTCCGACGTCCAGCACGGCATTGTCGAGGCGCAGGCCGCCATCGACTCTGTTCCAGCTGCCGGCGGCGCGCAGGATCGGCTCTCCCGATGCGCTCGTCGCAATCGCAATATCGCTCGGTGTGAAGTCGAACAGCCGCCCCGAGAGATCGAACCGGACGCGTTCGCCCTCGACATCGATGCTGCCATGCAGGCCGAGCGCGGTTGCGCTGGAATCGTCGAGCGCCGGCTCGTCGATCCGGACCACCATCTCGATCTCGGGCGCTTCGATCGTGCCGCCGATCTGCGCCTCGATCCGCGCCTGCTCGAACGAGATCGCCGGAACCAGGACCTGCCACCCTGCAATATCGCGCGTCTCGAGCGTGACAGTGAGCGCGAGCTCATTCTCTTCGGTAACCGAACCGCTCATGGTCGTGACCAACGCCACATTGTCGGTGTTCAGCCGCTCGATCACGAGCGTGCCGTCCTCCCCCAATGCGAAGGCCGCATCGAGTTTCGTATCGGGTGCGGCCAGAAAGCGCCATTCCTCGGGCAGCAACGCGACCAGCATCGCATCGCCCGAGAGCGCGATCCGATAGGGTTCTTCGCCCGCAACCTTCATATCGAGCGCGGCCGAGAGATCCGGCCCGCCATCGAGTGCGAATTTGCCGGTCCAGTCCTGCAGCGGGCCGGTGCCGTCGAGCGTGATGGTGAGCGCGGGCGCACCCTCGAGCCCGAGCGCATGCGCGATCACGCCGCCTTCGGGTTCGACCAGCCTGCCGTCGAGCACCAGTTGGTTTTCGGCGGCGTCGAATTCGACATCGAGCCGCGCCTCGGCGGCGACGCCATCGAGCCGCCTTGCATCGAGATGCAGTTGCAGCAAGGCAAGCGACGAGGCGGCGCCGTTGCCGGAGACGGAGAGCTCGGCCGCCTCGCCGGCCAGCGCCGCACCGATCTGCAGCATGACGATGTCGAACGCCTCGATGCGGATGTCGAGCGGCGGCTCCGGCAGCAACGGTCCGCTATCCGGCTCGGGCTCGCTCGCCGTGGGGACCGGCGGCAGGCGATCGAGCGCGACACGCTCGACCGCCAGCGTCTCGATCGCGAGTTCACCGGCGAACAAGCGCGAGGGCTGCCAGTCGAAGACCAGGCCGTCCATTGTCGCGAATACGCCGCTCTCGTCCGACAGGACGATGCTATCGATCGTGAACCGGTCCCAGATGCTGCCTTCGACGCCCTGCGTTTCGAGCGCGATGCTGTCTTCGGCGAGCCAGGATGCGAGCTGCGTCAGCAGGATGCGCTTGCCCCATGCGGTATCGAGCGCGATCGCGGCGCCCGCGACGAGCGCCAGCAGGATTCCGAGCGCCAGTGCGGCGATCCGCAGGATTCGAAAGCCGCGCATCGGACGGGCGCGCATCAGAAGGCCTGCCCGATGCTGACATAAAACTGAAAATCCTTGTCGCTGTTGCGCCCGTTGAGGGGAAAGGCGACGTCGAACCGGATCGGCCCGAAGCTGGTGTAATAGCGCGCGCCGATACCGGCCGCGACCATCGGCGTTTCCGAGAAAGGCGGCGTGCTGGTCCGGCCGACCTGCCCGGCATCGAGGAACGGCACGATGCCGATATCGTCGGTCAGCTTGATGCGCGCTTCGATCCCGATCTCCCAGACCGAGTTGCCGCCCAGCGGATCGTTGTTCGAAGCGAGCGGGCCGATCGAGCGTGCTTCGTAGCCGCGCACCGATCCGCCGCCACCCGAATAAAAGCGACGATTGGCCGGCACGTTGTTCGGGTCGGTGCCGATGATGGAACCGAGCCGCCCGCGCATCGCAAACACCACGCGATCGCCTTCGAACGGCGAGAGATAGGTCGAGCCGATGGCATCGAGCGCCAGATAGCTGTGCGCCTCCTCGATGGTGACGACGGTCGGCGTGCCGGCCAAATAGAGGCGGCTGCCCTCGGTCGGATCGAGCAGATTGTCGGTGCCGTCATAGCGCGCGCCGAGCGGCAGGCCGACGACGACATATTTCTCGTAACCGTTCGCGAAATCGGTGATCTCGGCAAATTCGAGCTCGGCGCCGCCGAGCAGGGTCCAGTACTGGTTCTGCTCGCGCTCGAGACCGCCGAAAAAGCGCAGCGAGCGCTCCTCGAACGCATCGTCGTCCTCATGCGTCGCGGTTGCCTGCAAAAGCAGTGCCTGGTCGATGCGGCGGAAGGCGGGCTTGCGCATCAGCGCGTCGACGGCCTGGCGCACCGGCGAGAGATCGAGTTCGAGCCGCAGCTTCTCGCCTTCCGAGAAAGCGTTGCGATGTTCCCAGAAGATGGTCGTGCCCGGCCCGACATCGGTCGAATAGCTCAGCGTGGCACCGATCGTGCGATGCTTGGATTCGACGGTACTCACCTGCATCGGCAGCGAACCGTCCGCGCCCGCCGTCGTAGCCGGCTCCACCGTCACGCTTTCGAACAGCTCTGTCTCGGAGAGACGGCGGCGATAATCGTCGACTTTGCGCTGATCGTATGGCGCACCTTCCTGCCACGGCACCATGCGTGCGAGATACTCGGTCTCGACGTCGGCCAGCCCCTCATAGGACGTCGGCCCAAACTGCGCGACCGGACCGGGATCGACCGTCAAGGTAACACGCATCGTACTCTTGGCATGATCGACCAGGATTTCGCTGTCGGTGATCTTGCCTAAGGGTCGCGCGGAATCGGCAAGCTGCCGCAGCAATTTTACTTCGGCCTGTTTGATCAGATCGGCACGCGCCCGCATGTCGAGATTGAGGCCGAGCGCGCCAAGATCGGCGATCTCGGGCGGCGGTGCCGGTTCGGGACCGACATAATCGATGCGATACTGCTCGAGCCGATAAACCGAGCCGGTCTCGATCTCGAGCGTGACCAGAACCGGATCGACGTCCTCGTCGATCGTGTAGGTGAGTTTGTAGCCGTAATAGCCGTCGGATCGCAGCGCGAGCGCGAAATTCTCCAGATCGGTCGACGCCCGGCGGTCGAGCCCCGCGAGGCTCGCCGGCGGCGACCCCTTGAGCCGGATCAGTTCGGACACATCGATCAGCAGCTTGCCGATTCCGGACTCCTTATCGACGCCCTTGAGCGCGACCTCGTAGCGGAGCGCATCGGGCAGCGGTGCAATTTCCTCGCTCGCCGGTTCGTCCTGGGCGGCCTGGGTCGCGGCTCCGATGCAGCAGAGCAGAACAACGATGGCGACCAGAAACAGCCGTGGCAGGGTGTGGAATGCCGTGCGAAAACCGCCGGGCCAGGCGAGAGGCCCGTTTCGGGTCACTGCCGCGACCTACCCGACACTCAGGCGTGACACGCGCCCGAGATCCGTAGCGACCGGTTCGCTCACATGCAGAGAGGTGCGCATCGCGCTCTCTGCCGCCACGCGGCGAATGAACCCGCCGCCGAGCGCCCGTTCGCCATCATAGAAGACGCAGGCCTGTCCGGGTGCAACGCCTTCATGCGGCTGCTCGAAACGCACGGTGAAATCGGGCATCACCCGCGCGGCTGCGGGCGCCATCGCCGAACGCACCTTGGCCGAGACCGGCAAACCAATGGCGGGCGGTGGCGTTGTCCCCAGCCAGTTCACTTCGCGCAAACCGATCTCGTTGACGCCAAGCGCGGCACGCGGTCCGACGATGACGCGCGCCTGCTCCGGTTCCAAACGCACGACATAGAGCGGATCGCCGGGCATGGACGGATCGACCAGGCCAAGACCACGGCGCTGGCCGACCGTGTAACCGATCACGCCCTCATGCCGGCCGAGCACGCGACCGTCGAGATGCACGATCTCGCCGGGTTCGATCGCGCCCGGTCGCAACCGCGCGACGACATCGACATAACGACCCTGCGGTACGAAACAGATATCCTGACTGTCGGGCTTTGCCGCGACATCGAGTCCGTATCGTTCGGCAAGCGCACGGGTTTCGCGCTTGTCGAGTGCACCCAGCGGAAAGCGAAGGAAGTCGAGCTGCGCCGGCGTGGTCGCGAACAGGAAATAGCTCTGGTCGCGCGAGGCATCGGTCGCGCGATGAAGTTCGGGTCCGTCGCGCCCCATCACGCGGCGCACATAATGGCCGGTTGCGAGCGCTGCAGCGCCCAGTTCGCGTGCGATGCCGAGCAGGTCGCGGAACTTGGTGCGCTGGTTGCAGCGAACGCAGGGGATCGGCGTCTCACCCGCCAAGTAGGAATCGGCGAAATCCTCCATCACGTCGGCGCGAAAGCGTGCCTCGTGATCGAGCACATAATGCGCCATGCCGAGCCGGTCGGCGACACGCCGCGCATCGTGAATGTCCTGACCCGCGCAGCAGGCACCCTTGCGTCCGATTGCGACGCCATGGTCGTAGAGCTGCAATGTCAGCCCGACCGTGTCGTAGCCGGCTTCCTTGAGCAGGGCCGCGGTCACCGAGGAATCGACGCCGCCCGACATGGCAACGACGACCCGCGCGCCCGGCGCAAGGCCAAGATCGAGCTTTTCCATAACCAGAAACTACAGACCCGGCCCCGGTTCGTTCAACCGCCGCAGAGAGCGTCGGCAAGGGCATCGTAAGGGCCGGCATCGAACAGAAGGCCGATGGCGGCCGAAAAATGACCCCGATCCGCAAGAAAGACATTCGCCGGCGGTAGATCCCACAGCCTCGCGAGCGCCATCCCGCCATCGTAGGGCGTGACCGTGTCGCGCGAACCGAGCAGCATGAAGATCCGTTCGGGCGGCAGGGGCGCCGGGCCGGTGGGGTCGGTGAACGAGGCAAGCCGCGAAAGCGTGTCGCGGGTCCAGCCCTGCGCCGTCAGCGCGGCAGGCAGGCCGACCGCGGCCGCCAGGCTCGAATCGTAGGAGAGCATCCCGGTCAGCGCCGAGCTGGTCGCGAGCAGCAGGAAATCCGGGCGACATTCGGCGGGCCAGTCGCGCGACCGGTCCACCATGAATTGCGCCGTCAACGCGCCGAGGCTGGTACCGCCGAGCGCGACCGGTGCGCCTTTGCTCGCCGCGCGCGCCCAGCGCACCAGCATGCCAAGCTCGACTGCCGTCGCCTGCAAGGTTTCGATGGCACCGATCGGCTGGGTTGCGAGCATCTGCTCGCCGCCGTACCAGCCCGGCCCGCAACGCCGGTTATGGCCCGGCGCGCTCGGATGCACGACGCGAATGCCGCGACGAAGCAGGCACAGAGTGGAATCGACGACACCGTTCATCATCTCGGTTTCGACACCGAGCCCGTGACAGAGAATCGCGGTCGGCGGATTCTCGACATTGTCCGGTTCGTAGACATGCGCCCAGAGCGTGTCACCCGAAAGCGGCGATGGCGCACGCAGCCAATATTCGGTGCCGAAATTCGTTGCGATCCGCCGCGATGTTTCCGGCTGCATGGTGGCGGCCGGCGGCGAAATGTGCTGCGGTTTCGCCGGATCGAAGCGCGCCGCCACATCGCCGATACCCGGAATGGCAAAGCGGACCGAAGGCGGGCGGATCGACCTCACGAGCGGCACGACATGGCGGCGCGAGGCAAACCGGCTGTGGCTTGCATGGCGCCACGCGCGTTCGAGTTCGATCAGCCGACCCTGCGCGGTATCGGCGCCGAAGAACCCTTCGAGCCAGGCACGATCCGCCGCGAGGAACGCGCTATTCGCTGCCGCAATCGGTTGCACCGCGCGTTGCAGGGCCGATTGCGAGGGCATGCGCGCCGGCGCGCGGCCGATTTCCGCAAGAAAGCGATCGCTGTCGCCTTCAGCGGCGAGGGCCGCGGCCCACAGTCGCGAACCCGGAAAGGCCTGGCGACGGAGCGTCCAGAGCATGACGGGATCGAACCAGGGACGCGCAACGATGCGGCCGAGCGGACCGCCGAGAAAGGCGCCGCGTTGCGGCCGAACCAGCCGTTCGGAATTCGCCACAGTCATTGTCTGGAAGTGCCTGCGCGGACGGTCAGTCGCGCTCTTCGAGCCAGGCAGCCTGGATCGCCTCGAGAATCTTTTCGTTGGAGCGGTTCGGATCGTCGTCGAAATCGGGCAGTTCCTGCACCCATTTCCAAAGATCCGTGAAGCGCAGATTCACGACGTCGACATCGGGATAACGGTCTTCGAGATCTTCGGCGATGCGTGTGACGTCGGTCCAGCGCAGGCCCATCCGACCGGCCTCAGCTCTCGATCATCATGTTGCGGGTGCCGGTCGGCAGCCGCACGGTAAGCCCGTCCAACTCTTCGGTCATGATGATCTGGCAACCGAGCCGCGAAGTATGGGTCAGACCGAAGGCGAGATCGAGCATATCCTCTTCGTCTTCAGAGGCTTCCTTCAACAGATCGTACCATTCCTGGTCGACCACGATATGGCAGGTCGAACAGGCGAGCGAACCCTCGCAGGCGCCTTCCAGGTCGATATTGTTCCGGTGCGCGATCTCAAGCACCGAAAGCCCGACCGGCGCGTCGACATCGACACGGGTCCCGTCGGTCTGGAGGAAGGTCATCTTCGGCATAATCGAAATCTCCGTCCGCGGCTGGTCCGCATGATTAATGGCTATGGGGCGCTGACGCCCCATCGGACGCTCCGGGGGACGCCTCATCGCGGGCGGTCTCCGGTGCCATACCGGCCTCGACCTCGTCAAGGCTGTGGCCCGAAAGCGCCGCGTTGATGGCCCGATCGATCCGGCGCTGGGCGAAGGGTTTGCCGACCCGTTCGAGTTCCTCGACCAGGCCGTTGATCAGGTCGCGGTCTTCGCCCTCGGCGGCCTTTTTCAGCCTGGCGGCAACCACCTGCATGGCGTCGCGCTCGGCCGGCCTGGCCAGCGCTCCGTCGGCCCGGAGCGCCGAATCGAGCGCCGCCAGAACCCGGTTCGCCTCGACCCGCGCCTCGATCAAAAGGCGGCGGTTCATGTCGTCGACCGCATGGATCATGCTCGCGCGCAGCATCTCGATCATCTCGTCTTCATCGAGGCCGTAGGAAGGCTTCACTTCGATCCGCGCGCTGGTGCCGGTCGTACGCTCGACGGCGCTGACGGTCAGCAGCCCGTCGGCATCCAGCGCGAAGGCGACGCGGATGCGCGCGCCACCGGCCGGCATCGGCGGAATCCCGGTCAGCTCGAACCGCGCCAGCGAACGGCATTCGTCGACCGTCTCGCGTTCGCCCTGCACGACATGGAACATCATGCCGTTCTGACCGTCCCGATAGGTCGTAAATTCCTGCGCCATCGAGACCGGGATCGGCGTGTTGCGCGGAATGACTTTCTCGACGATACCGCCCATCGTCTCGATCCCGAGCGAGAGCGGCGTCACGTCGAGCAGCAATGTCCCCTCGCCCAAAGTGAGCGCGCGGGCCTGCAGGGCCGCACCGACCGCGACGACCTCGTCGGGATCGATGTCGGCGAGCGGCGGCTTGCCGAACGATGCTTCGACCCGGGCGCGCACGAGCGGCACCCGCGTCGATCCGCCGACCAGCACGACGCCGGCGATGTCTCCCGGCTTCACGCCGGCATCGGCAATGACGTTCTCGCAGATGCGGACGGTGCGCGCGACCAGCGGCGCGATCATCGTTTCGAACGTTGCGCGATCGAGCCGATGCTCGCTGCGTTCGCCGGCGATATCCAGCGTGCCGGTCGCGCTGTCGGCATCGGTCAGGGCTTCCTTGATGCGCCGCGCACAGGCGAGCGCCGCGCGCACGGACCGGATATCGGGTGCGGCAATATCCCGCTCGGCAAGAAGCCGCTCGGCGATCGCGTGATCGAAATCGTCGCCGCCAAGCGCCGCATCGCCGCCGGTCGCGACCACCTGGAACACGCCCTTCTCCAATTGGAGTAGCGAGAGATCGAACGTGCCGCCGCCGAGATCGTAGATCGCGTAGAGGCCTTCGGCACCGCTATCGAGGCCATAGGCCAGGGCCGCGGCCGTCGGTTCATTGACGAGACGCAGAACTTCGAGTCCCGCCAGCCGTGCCGCATCGCGCGTGGCGGTGCGTGCCGCATCGTCGAAATAGGCCGGCACGGTGATAACCGCGCGGTCGACCGTAAGGCCGGTGCGCTCTTCTGCCCTGCCTTTAAGCGCGCGCAGAATGTCGGCGGAGATTTCGACCGGTGTCAGCCGGTGACCCGCCACATCGAGCCGCACCATGCCGCCTTTGCCCTCGTCGGCCGCGACAACATAGGGCAGCGTGCCGGCGAGCGATTTGATGTCGGCGAGGCCGCGCCCCATCAACCGCTTGATCGAGGCGACTGTATTGGCCGGATCTTCGAGCATCAACGCGACAGCGGCACTACCGACCTTGACCGAACCTTCGGCGCCGTAATGCACCACCGAGGGCACCATGCCGGTGCCGTGCATGTCGCGCAGCACTTCCGGCGTTTCATTCTGCGCGATCGCAACGACCGAATTCGTGGTGCCGAGATCGATGCCGATCGCCATGCCGCGATCGCCTTCATGCGGCGCCGGCGTTTCGCCCGGCTCGTGTATTTGCAGCAGCGCGGTGCTCACGAGGACGCCTCCGCCAGCACGGCACGTCGGGCGCGCGCCTCTTCGGCGAACTTCCGCAGATAGCGCAGCCGGGTCAGCAGCCCGGTCGCTGCGTTGAGATTGTCCGCGTCGAACGCCGACTTGAGGGCGTCCAGCAGTATTTCTTCGTCGGTCGCCGCCGCCGCGGCAAGCGCGGCGACCCGGTCGATGCTGCTCGCATCGGACAGGGCCTCGCGCCGTTCCATGGTTTCCATCAGCAAGGCTTGATCGTCGACGGTGCGGTTCTCCGCCGTCGGCGAGGCCCGTCCGGCGAGTTGCAACAGATAGGCGCCGCGCCGCAGCGGGTCTTTCAGGGTTTCGTGTGCCTCGTTGAGGTTGACCGCATGTTGTTCGGCGATCGCGCGTTCGCGCGTGGACTTGCCGGCGAAGCGGTCGGGATGAAGGCGCTGTTGAAAGGCGACATAGCGCCGGCCGATTTCGACAGGATCGAGATCGAAACGCGGCGTCAGCCCCAGCCGCTTGAAATGATCGGCAACACCCGGCGGCTGGATCGCGCCGCAGACATGGCAGAACAAGGCGACCGAATCGACCGGCCCGTGACAGGACCAGCAGCTTCCGATCGATGCGCCCGAACTGGTGCCCGAACCGGCGGATGTTCTGTCGGCTGCCATGTCGCTCATCGTCCCGTCCGCTGCCTTGCTGCGCCGATTGCAAAAACGCCGGTCACGCCGCCCGGCCCGCCGGGCCGGCACGCGGGCCTGTCCGCAATCGCTTTATACGTGGAAAGACTCGCCGCAGCCGCAACGGCCCTTTTCGTTGGGATTGCGAAAGACGAAGCCCGACTGCATCTGCTCTTCGACATAGTCCATCTCGGTGCCGAGAATGAACATCATCGCCTTCGGATCGATCAGCAGCGTGACACCGTGCGCGTCGACCATTTCGTCGAACGGCGATTTCTCGTCGGCGAACTCGAGCGTGTAGGACAGGCCCGAACAACCCTTGCTGCGCACGCCGATGCGGATGCCGGCGGTCGGTTTGCCGCGCCCCTCGATCAGCGCGCGCACGCGTGCGGCCGCGCACTCGGTCACGAGCATCGCCTGGATCGACTTTTTTACGCGCGGTGCGCGCGCCGGCGCTTCTGTCGCGTCGCTGCCGGTCGCCGTCGCCATCACACTGCCTTCTGCCGTCATAGCGCCTTCGCTCACCTTGTACCTACTCTGCTGCGTCGGCGGTCTGCGCCGAACCGGCCATCTGTCCGTTCTTCTCGCGATAGTCGCGGACCGCCGCCTTGATCGCGTCTTCGGCCAGCACCGAGCAATGGATTTTCACCGGCGGCAGCGAGAGATGCTGCGCGATTTCGGTGTTCTTGATCTGCTCGGC
>JBBDWW010000445.1:0-11410 GCA_040902645.1 Dongiaceae bacterium
GTGCGGGTTCAGCGCTCGGCCATCAGCGATCTGGTGACCAGGGCGCCGGCCAATGACGAGGCCGAAGCGACCAAGGGAAGCTGATCGGACCGTCGCGCCCGGCTTCGGCCGGCACGATCGAACCGGCCGCCGCATCATTGCTCCATCCGCCTAACGGAATGTCACCATGCTGAATTTTCCGCGCTGGAAGGTGATCACCGTTGTGGCGCTATGCGTTTTCGGCGTCCTTCTGGCGCTGCCGAACGTCGTCAGCAAAGAGAGTATTGCCTGGCTGCCGGACTGGTTCCCGCAGCGCCAGATCACGCTCGGGCTCGATCTGCAGGGCGGTTCGCATCTGCTGATGGAAGTCGATGTTGATTCGGTGCTGGATGCACGGCTCGAAGCGTTGGTCGACGGTGTGCGCACCGAGTTTCGTGCAGCCGAGATCGGCTATACCGAGCTGGGCGTTGCCGGCGATGCGGTCCAGGTGAAGTTGCGCGATCCGGCCGACATCGAAAAGGCGCGCCCGATCCTGACCGAGCTGGCGACCGGCATGACGCTCGACATTGCCGATGACGGCACCGCGCGCATGGCATTTACCGACGCCGAGATCGCGCGGCTCAAGCGCGATGCGATACAGCGCTCGATCGAGATCGTGCGCCGCCGCATCGACGAGACCGGCACGCGCGAGCCAACGATCCAGCGCCAGGGCGACGAGCGCATCTTGATCCAGCTTCCCGGCGTGAAGGATCCCGAGCGAATCAAGGATCTCATCGGCCAGACCGCGAAAATGGATTTCCGCTTTATCGACATGTCCGTAACGCCGGAGCGGGCGCAGGCCGGCGGGCTTCCGCCCACGGCCGAGCTGCTGCCTTCGCTGCAGACGACGGAAACGGGCGAGCCGGAGCGCTGGTACGTCGTCAACAAGCGGATCATCGTGTCCGGCGAGAATCTGACCGACGCGCAGGCCACGTTCCAGCAGAACCAGCCGGTCGTTTCTTTCCGCTTCGACTCGGTCGGCGGTAAGCGATTCGCCGACGCGACCAGCCAGAATATCGGCAAGCTGTTCGCGATCGTGCTCGACGGCAAGGTCATCAGCGCGCCGGTGATTCAAGCCGCCATTCTCGGCGGCAGTGGCATCATCGAAGGCGGTAATATCACAGTTGAAAGCGCCAACGATCTGGCGTTGCTGTTGCGCGCCGGTGCGTTGCCGGCGCCGCTGACGGTCCTGGAGGAGCGGACGGTCGGCGCCGATCTCGGCGCGGACTCGATCGAGGCCGGTGCCCAGGCCTGCCTGATCGGTCTGGCTCTTGTCGTCGTGATGATGATCGTCCTGTATGGGTTCTTCGGCCTCATTGCGAATGTGGCGCTGGTGCTGAACGGCTTGTTGCTGCTCGGATTGCTCTCCGTGCTCGAGGCGACGCTGACTTTGCCGGGTATCGCTGGCATCGCCCTGACTTTGGGCATGGCAGTCGACGCCAACGTGCTGATCTTCGAGCGAATTCGAGAGGAAATGCGCAGTGGACGCAGCCCCCTCAGTGCCGTCGATTCCGGCTATCGCGAGGCAATGAGCACGATCATCGATGCGAACCTTACCACTCTGATCTCAACACTGATCTTGTTCATGTTCGGATCGGGGCCGGTGAAAGGTTTTGCGGTCACGCTGTCGCTCGGCATTATTACCTCGGTCTTCACCGCCGTGGTCGTGTCACGAATGATTGTCGCCTTCTGGCTGCGCCGCACCCGGCCTCAGACGCTGCCGCTCTAGAGGAGACGAGCTGAATGTTCCGCCCGCTGCGCATCTTCCCGGAAGAGCCGAAATTCGACTTCATGAAGTATCACCGTATTTTTGCGGGGATTTCCCTCGCTTTGGTGGTGGCATCGATCCTGCTGATCGGCTTCAAGGGCCTTAATTTCGGCATCGATTTCAGCGGCGGCATCCTGATGGAAGTCCGCGCACCGCAGGCGGTCGATCTTGCGCAGATGCGCGACGACATCGAAGATCTCGGACTCGGCGAAATTCAGCTTCAGGAGTTCGGCCAGCCGCAGGACGTGCTGATCCGGATGCAACGCCAGGAGGGGTCCGAGGCGGAGCAGGCGGCCGCAGTCGCAGCCGTCAAGGAAGCGCTGGGCGATCAATACGAATATCGGCGCACCGAGTTCGTCGGGCCGAAAGTCGGTGACGAGCTGATCGTCGATGCGATATGGGCGCTGCTGCTCGCGATCGGCGGCATCATGCTCTATATCTGGTTCCGCTATGAATGGCAGTTTGCCATCAATGCGATTGTCGCCCTGCTCCACGATTGCGTCACCACCGTCGGCTTGTTTGCACTGCTCGGTCTCGATTTCAATTTGGCGACCGTTGCGGCCGTGCTGACGATCGCAGGCTACTCGGTCAACGACACCGTCGTCATCTATGACCGAATCCGCACCGAGATGCGGCGGTATAAAAAGATGTCGATGCCTGACCTGCTCAATCTCTCGCTCAACCGCACCTTGTCGCGCACGGTCAATACCAGCGGCCTGACATTGCTGTCGGTCGTCGCGCTGTTGATCTTCGGCGGCGACGTATTGCGCAATTTTTCGATCGCGCTGACCTGGGGCATGCTGGTTGGCGTCTATTCGACTATCTATGTGGCGACGCCGCTTCTGCTTTACATGAATTTGCGTGGCGTTGCGGCGCGCATGGCCCGCGAAGCGGAAGCGGTGCCCGACTCGCGCCCCTGATCGCCTCGGCAGGGCGTCCGAGGGCGGGCGCCAGAGGAGCATCCGGATGGACATCACGCCGCTCGTGCCCGAGGGCCGGCAGATCATCGAGTCCTACGGATCGGGTCGGTTCCGCATCGCCGGCCAAATCTACCAGGGATCGGTGCTGGTCTTCCCCGAACGGACTGAAGCCTGGAGCGTTGTCGCACCGGAAAACGTGACCGCCGATGCGCTGGCCCCGATCGTCGCGGCCGGTAGGGCCGGCGACGTTGAATTGCTGCTGCTCGGCTGTGGCCCGCGTTTGACGCAGGTGGCGCCGGCTCTGCGCGCCGCGTTGCGCGAAGCGGGGGTTGGTATCGAACCGATGGATACGGGTGCTGCCTGCCGCACCTTCAATGTGCTGATGGCAGAAGGCCGGCGGGTTGCGGCCGCCCTGATCGCCGTCGACGCCGCCCGAGCAGCGGGATCGTCGTGAAGGCGCTCAAGCGACTGTGGCGTGGCGAAGTCCCGCTCGCCGACGCGATCTGGAACTGGGCGATCTTTGGCGGTCTCGCCATCAATCTGGGAACGATGGGATTGTTCCTGTGGTTGCTTTCGGCCGATCGGCCGATCGCTGCGTTCATTCTCGGCTATGCGTTCTCCATACCATACAACATCGTCGTCACGGTCGGTGTCTGGCGTTCGGCGGGACGTTTCACCGGCGAACAGCGTTGGGCGGACCTTGCTCGCATCGCGACGCCGGTCTGGATGCTGATTCTCACGATTATCTGAGGCCCAAAAGAAACGGGGCCCGTTTCCGGGCCCCGTTCGTTGTGCCACCAGTCGACCGGATTTAGTAGCCGATGTTCCCGTAGGTCACCATGCAATAGAGCATTGGCAGCGAGAGCATCGTATTGGTGCGCGAGGCGAGCATCGCCATGCGCGCCGCCTTCTTCTTCGCATCGGGCTCGGCCGGGACGATGCCGAGCGCCTTCTTCTGGTTCGGCCAGATGATGAACCAGACATTGAACGCCATGATCAGCGCCAGCAGAACGCCGATGCTGAGCGTCGGCAGTTGGAAGGTTATGACCTCGACGAAATAGCCGTTCATGTAGGCGGTGATCAGCCCGAACAGCACCGTCATCGCTGCGGCCCAGCGGAAGTAGAAGAGAGCGGCCGGCGCGATGACCTTGCCGATCGCCGGCTTCTGATCGTCCGGGATCTTCGCCATGTTCGGGATCTGGACGAAATTGAAATAGTAGAGCAGCCCGATCCACAGAATGCCGAAGAAGACATGCACCAGACGGAATATGACTGCCCAGTAGGCATGGGTGGCGATTTCGGCCGCGTGCAGGCCGACCACCGCGATTACAAGGAGCACCAGACCCGCGATCAGGGTCATGTGCAGGTTTTCGAGAATCTTCATCGTTCCGGTCCCCCGTTCAGAAATCGATCACTGCTGATATCCTAGACCCTAAGGTGGGGTTTTTGAAGCGGCGCAGCCGCAAAAGCACGCAACGCCGTGGCAGGAGGTCGAGGCTGAAGAAGGGTCAGGAGAGCGGATTGTCGAGCGACTCGGCGCTGCCGGACGATTTTTGCCTCGCTGCGGTGCGCCGCGGCGATCGCGACCGCTATTTGACGGTGTTGTTCGCACCGGCCGAGCGGCGCCCCGATTTGTTCGCCCTCTATGCCTTCAACCTCGAAATCGCGCGGGCCCGCGAGTCGGTGAGCGAACCGATGCTCGGTCTTATCCGGCTGCAATGGTGGCGGGAGTCCCTCGACCAGATCTTTGCCGGCGAGCCGGTTCGCCAGCATCCCGTTGCCGCGGCGCTGGCGAGGGCGATTGCACGACATCGTCTACCGCGCGAGCCATTCGAGCGGCTGTTGCTCGCGCGTGAGCGAGACATGGAACCGGCGCCGCCGTCCGACCGGTCGGCGCTGATCGCCTATGCCGAGGCGACGGCGGGGCCTTTGCTCGAGCTTGCGGCGCGCATCCTGGATCGCGACGCGGCGGAAGAGGCGACCACGCGCACTGCGATCCGCGAGATCGCGATCGGCTATGCGCTGACCGGATTGCTGCGCGCAATCCCGTTTCATGCCGGAACGGGACGGGTCTATCTGCCGGAGGATGCGATGCAGCGCGCCGGACTTGCCGTACAGGACTTGATCGCGTCGGCATCGGTCGAGAAACGGCGCGCTTTGGTCGCGGAGATCGCCGCCATCGCCGAAGCGCATCTCGATGAGGGCCGGCGCGTTGGTCGTTCGCTGCCGCGCCGGCTGCGTTCTATTCTGCTATCCGGCGCGATCGCGCGCGCCCATCTGCGGCGTCTCGAACGCGCCGGCTTCGATCCGTTGCATTCTTCGGTGCAGCAATCGCCGCCCTGGACGATTTGGTCGCTGATGCTGCGCTCGCTGTTCGATCGGGTGTGAACGCGAGCCCAACGGCAGGTCGCCTTATTCGTCGTAGGCGGCCAGCGCCGTGAACGGCACGTCGAGCCGCTCGCGCCCCTTCAGAAAGCTGAGTTCGATGATGCAGGCGGCGCCGGCGACCGCGGCCCCCTGACTGCGCAGCAGTTCCACGGTCGCAGCGGTCGTGCCGCCGGTCGCGATCAGATCGTCGATCACCACGACGCGCTGACCGGGCTGCACCGCGTCGGCCTGGATCTCGACGATGTCGGTTCCGTATTCCAGATCGTAGCGATGGCGCACCACCTTGCCTGGCAGCTTTCCGGCCTTGCGCACCATGATGAAGCCGCAACCCAGATAGAGGGCGAGGGGTGCCGCAACCAGAAAGCCGCGCGATTCGATGCCGGCCAGCAGATCGGGTTTTAGGGGTCCGATATGCTCGGCGAGCCGCTCGACCGTCGCCCGCCAGGCCTGCGGGTGCGCGAGCAGCGTTGAAATGTCGTAAAACATGATTCCGGGCTTCGGAAAATCCGGAATGCTGCGGATATGGTCGCGTAAATCCATCCCGGGAAACGAGCCTCCATCGCCGGCGGGCGAGACTAGCGGCGCTTCCCGCCGATGACAAACGGCGGTAGCGGGGGATTGCCTTCCCGGCCCCGGCAGCGGAAAAGAAGGGCGGATGGGCCAAGACGACGCCTGGTACGAGAGCGAAACGCGCGACCGCCGCCGCTTGATCCGGCTCGGCGGGCGCTGGACACTCGATGCCATTCCGGCCCTTCAGCGCCGTATCGAGGTCAAAGCACCGCCGTCGGACCTGCCGGTCACGATCGATGTCAGCGGGCTTACCGCGCTCGACAGCGCGGGTGCCTGGCTGATCGAACGGTTGCGGCGGCGGCATTTGGGCAAAAGCGGGCAGGTGGCGCTCGAAGGGTTGGCGCCCGATTTCGCGCCGCTTTACCAACGCGTAGCGGAAACCGGGGACCGTAAGCGGCCGGCGCCCGAACCGCGCAATGTTTTCCTCGATTTCGTGGCTGGCACCGGTGCCGCGACGCTCGCCGTCGGTCGCGAATCCAAGGCGCTGGTGAATTTTCTGGGCCAGGTCGTCATCGCTATGGGCCGCGTTGCCGTGCGTCCGGCGCGGTTGCGTTTTACGTCGATGGTCTATCATCTGCAGCAGGTCGGCCTGAACGCGATGCCGATCATCGGGCTCATCACGTTCCTGGTTGGCGTCGTGCTCGGCTATCAGGGTGTCGACCAGCTCCGGCAGTTCGGCGCGGAGATTTTCACAGTCAACCTGGTCGGCATTTCCGTGCTGCGCGAAATGGGAATCCTGCTGACCGCGATCATGGTCGCCGGCCGGTCCGGCAGCGCGTTTACCGCGCAGATCGGCACCATGCAGGTGAACGAAGAGGTCGATGCGATCCGCACGCTGGGGCTCGATCCGATCGAGGTTCTGGTGCTGCCACGCATCTATGCGCTGCTGATCGCGATGCCACTGCTGACGTTCTTCGCCGACATCATGGGGTTGCTGGGCGGCGGCGTGATGGCCGTGCTGCTGATCGATATTACACCGGCGCAGTTCATCAATCAGCTCAAGGAGGCGGTGTCACTCTGGAGTTTCTGGGTCGGCATGATCAAGGCGCCGGTGTTCGGTTTCCTGATCGCGCTGGTCGGCTGTTATCAGGGCTTGATGGTGACGGGCAGTGCCGAGAGCGTCGGCCGACGCACGACGCAGGCCGTGGTCGAAGGCATCTTTCTCGTCATCGTGTTCGACGCGGTGTTCTCCATCTTCTTCTCCTATGTGGGCGTCTGAGGATGGCAGACCGCAAACGCCCGACAGACGACGCCGAGATCGCGATCTCCATCCGGGGCCTGGTCAACCGGTTCGGCAAGCAGGTCGTGCACGACAAGCTCGATCTCGATATCCGGCGCGGCGAAGTGATGGGCGTCGTCGGCGGCTCGGGAACCGGCAAGTCGGTCCTGTTGCGCACGATCATTGGCCTCAATCGCCCCGCGGCCGGTCGCATCACCGTACTCGGGTACGAGACGAACGATCTGTCAGATGCGGAATGGCGGGCGCTTCAGGCAAAATGGGGTGTGCTGTTTCAGGGTGGGGCGTTGTTCAGTTCGCTCACCGTCTCGGAGAATGTGCAGGTGCCGATGCGCGAGCATACCGATCTCGGCCGCCGCACACGCGAGGCGATCGCGAGCCTCAAGATCGGATTGACCGGCCTGCCAACCGATGCCGACAACAAATATCCCTCGCAACTCTCTGGCGGCATGCGCAAGCGCGCCGGGCTCGCCCGTGCACTGGCTCTCGACCCCCAGATACTGTTCCTCGACGAGCCGACCGCGGGCCTCGACCCCATCGGCGCCGCGGCCTTCGACGAGCTGATCCTTAGCCTGCAACGCTCGCTCGGGCTGACGGTCGTGATGGTGACCCACGATCTGGACAGTCTGGTGGCGATTTGCGACCGTATCGCCGTGCTTGTCGATCGGCGGGTGCGGGTGGGGACCATGGCGGACCATCTCGCCGACGACCACCCCTGGATCCGCGAATATTTTCATGGGCCGCGCGCACGGGCCGCCGGGATCGCGAAGTCATGACAGTCTGGAGCAACTGAGTGCATGGAAACCCGGGCGAGCCACATCACGGTCGGCGCTTTTGTGCTGATCCTGTTTGTCGGGCTGATGGGGTTCGTCGCCTGGCTCGCGCGCTATTCCGGCGACGAAACTTACGCGTACTACGACATTCTCTATGGCGGCGACGTCACCGGGCTGAACGAGGACGGGCCGGTACGCTATCGCGGTATCACCGTGGGGCGTGTCGCCGAGCTGCAGATCGATCCTGATAATTTCGGGCAGGTACGCATCACCATCGAGATCGATGCGACCACGCCGTTGCGAGCGGATTCCTTTGCGACGATCGAGCCGCAGGGTATCACCGGCGTACTCTACGTACTGCTTTCCGGCGGGACTGAAAGCGCGGAAGCGTTGCCGGTGACGACGGAGCAGCCTTACCCGGTCATTCCCGCACGCCCCGGCAAGCTGGCTCAAATCTTCGAAAGCGTTCCCGAAACGCTTGCGCGCGCCACTGTACTTCTCGAGCAGATCACGCTGTTGTTCTCCGAGGAGAACCGCACGGCGATCACCGATACACTGGCCAATCTGGAGTCCATCACCGGAAAGCTCGACGCCTCATCTCAGGACGTCACGGCTTTGTTAACGACGGGGACCGAAGCGGCAGAGAACATCTCCCAGATGAGTATTGCGATCGAGACGCTTGCAAACGACCTCAGCGCAAGTGCAGGCAAGATTGGCGGCAATGTGGATGCAGCAGTGTCCGATCTGCGAGCGATGTCGCAGTCTTTCACCAATGTTGCGAACCAACTCGACCTTTTACTGACAAAGAACGAGGAGCCGATCAGCGATTTCGCGACCATCGGGCTTTATGAAGCGACGCAGATGTTGACCGAGATCCGCCTCCTGGTTGCCCAGTTGCAGCGCGTTTCGGCACAGTTTGAGCGCGATCCGGCGCGCTTTCTGTTCGGCGATCGCCAGGAAGGATTCGAAACCCAACCATGAGCACTCAATCGATTTCCCGCCGTCGCGCGCTCGCCTGGTCGGCGGCGGGTCTGGCCGGTCTCGCGTCGGGCTGCGGGATACTGCCAAAGGTCAACGAACCGATCGAACTCTATACGTTGACACCTAAGTCGAGTTTTCCGGAGAATCTTCCGGCCGTGAACTGGCAATTGGTGGTCGAGGTTCCCACCGCACCGGCCGGGATCGATACGGCGCGGATCGCCTTGTCGCGTACGCCGTTCACGCTCGAGTACTTTGCCAAAGTCGGCTGGACCGATCGCGCGCCTGAAATGGTTCAGACATTGCTCATCGAATCCTTTGAAACGACGGGAAAGATCGTCGGCGTGGGCATGGAATCGGTCGGCTTGCGCCCGGACTATCTGCTCAAGACCGATCTGCGCGAGTTTCAGGCGGTCTACGAGGACGGCAGCGAAATTCCACATGTACTGGTTCGCGTTTCTGCCCTTTTGGTACGCATGCCCGATCGCCGGATCCAGGCGGCGTTCTCTCCGGACGCGAAGATCGCAGCCGGAGGATCGAGTTTCACCGATGTGATTTCGGCGTTCGACGATGCACTCGGTACCGTCCTGCGCGATCTGGTTACCTTCGCGCTCGTCGAAGGTCAAAGAGGCTTTTCATGAGCCACGTCTTCTATCGGGAACTCGGCGCCTCGATGCCTGTTGCTGTGCGCGGCGAAGGCATCCATGTGATCGATCGCGACGGCAAGCGCTATATCGATGCCTGCGGTGGCGCCGCGGTCTCCTGCCTCGGCCACAGCCATCCCACGGTAATCGCGGCCGTCCAGAAGCAGGTGCAGGATCTGGCCTTCGCCTATTCGGCGTTTTTTACATCCGATGCAGCGGAGCAACTCGCGTCGGCTTTGGTCGAGGATGCGCCAGGCGATCTCGACCAGGTATTCTTCGTATCGGGCGGGTCCGAAGCCATCGAAGCCTCGCTCAAGCTCGCCCGACAATATTTCCTCGAGATCGGGCAAAAAGAACGCCGGCATTTCATCGCACGGCGACAGAGCTATCACGGCAACACGCTGGGTGCGCTCGCCGTGGGCGGCAATGCGCTGCGCCGCGCCCCCTATCAGCCGATGCTGATGGACGTGCATCATATCGCGCCCTGCTATGCCTATCGGGGGCGGGCGCCGGACGAAACCGAAGAACGCTACGGTCTTCGGGTGGCAGATGAACTTGAAACGGCGATAATCGAACTCGGACCCGATACGGTTGCCGCGTTCGTCGCCGAGCCGGTCGTGGGCGCGACGCTTGGCGCGGTCCCGTCGGTGCCGGGCTATTTCAAACGCATCCGCGAGATCTGCGACAAATATGGCGTGCTGCTGATCCTCGACGAGGTCATGTGCGGCATGGGTCGCTGCGGCACGCGCTATGCCTGCGAATATGACGGGATCGCGCCCGACATCGTCGCGCTGGCGAAAGGGCTGGGGGCGGGCTATCAGCCGATCGGCGCGATGGTCGTTTCAAAACGCATCTGGCAGGAGATCCGCGAGGGGTCCGGCTTTCTGGCGCATGGCCATACCTATGTCGCGCATACGACGGCCTGTGCCGGCGCACTCGCGGTGCAGCAGGTGATTCGCGAAGAGAACCTGCTCGACAATGTCGTGCGCCAGGGCGTCCGGCTGATGGACGAACTGACCGAGCGGCTCGGCAATCATGCTCACGTCGGCGACATACGCGGGCGTGGCCTGTTCGTCGGGGTTGAATTCGTGAAAGATCGTGCGAGCAAGGAGCCGTTCGACCCGAAGCATCAGCTTCATATGCGGATCAAGGAGGCGGGAATCGAACGTGGCCTCATCTGCTATCCGATGCCGGGCACGGTCGATGGCCGGCGTGGCGACCATATCGTGCTGGCGCCACCCTATAATGTGACCAACGACGAAATCGATCAGATCGTCGGGCGGTTCGGCGATGCGGTCGATGCGGCGGTCGCTGCGGTGCGGGGCTGACGGACGCCGCGACCGGCCGGCGCCGGGCTCAGAAACCGGGTCGCGCGGCGGCGCTGTCGAGCAGCGCGAGCAATCCCTTCAGGATCTCGACCGGCGGCGGCGGACAGCCGGGGATATGAAGGTCGACCGGCAGCACGGCAGCCACGCCGCCGACGACGGCATAGCTGCCGGCGAAACAGCCGCCATCGCGCCCGCAATCGCCGACCGCGACGACCCATTTCGGATCCGGCATCGCCTGCCAGGTGAATTCGAGCGCGGCACGCATGTTTTTCGTGACCGGACCGGTCACCAGCAGCAAGTCGGCGTGGCGCGGCGAGGCAACAAATCGCAGGCCGAAGCGTTCGAGATCGTAATAGGCGTTGTTCAGCGCATGGATCTCGAGCTCGCAGCCGTTGCAGGAGCCGGCATCCACCTCCCGGATCGAGAGGCTGCGACCAAGCCGACGGCGCGCGCGCTCGGCAAGACTCGCACCCACCTCGGCGAGCGCGGCGCCCTCGGGCAAGGGAGCCGTTTCGGTAAGCGGCGCGCGGACCAGGCTTTGGAACAGCAGCTTGCGCATGGCGACCTAGAGATCGTGTCCTGAATAGGAGCAGTTGAACGATTTGTTGCAGATTGGGAAGTCGGCAATGATATTGCCTTCGACGATGGCTTCCAGCAGCGGCCACTGGAACCAGGACGGATCGCGCAGGCGGCAGCGCACGACGTTGCCCTTTCCGTCGAGGCGCAGCCAGACCAGCACATCGCCGCGGAACCCTTCGACCATCGCCATGCCCTCGCGCGGCCCGT
>JBBDWW010000446.1:0-1678 GCA_040902645.1 Dongiaceae bacterium
AAAGCTGCTTTCGGAGAAAAATCAGTTGCGCGCGGGATCGCCGGCGATCGCCCGGGCGCGTTGATCGCGCGCGAGGATGCGCAGCCGCGAGTAGAGCTCCTCGCGCTCGACGTAACAGCCGCGCAACCAGCGCTCGCCCGTGACGGGGTCATAGACCAGCCTGCCATGCAGCGTGCGGCGATTGTCGAAGCTCAGCAGATCGCCGGGTTTGAGCTTCAGCGTCACATGCATGATCGGCCGCTCCGAGACGGCGAGGAAATAACGCAGCGCGCGATAGGCGCGATCGACATCCTCGAGCGGTGCGACCAGCGGCGCGCGCAGCCAGGGGCTTACCCGCACCTCCTCGACCGTCCCATCCGGTGCGAGCCGGATCATCGGACAGGCGAAGCGATAATCCGAATTGCGCGCGCGGCTGCCATAGACCAGCTTCTGTGTCGTTGCCGTCCTGAACAGATCCGGCACTTCGCGGCGCATCGTTTCCGCGATCATAAACCCGTCGGCGATCTGGTTCTCGCCGCCCGCCGCCTCGTTCGCCATGCAGAACAGAAACTGCAAACCCGGTTTGTATTCGCGCGTCGCGAGATCGGTGTGCATCGGCAGCGCCATGTTCGTATAGGCGTTCGAATCCGCATCGGGCTTCGAACGCACCTCGAACACATTGCCGAAATTGGTTGGCCGGATCGGGCCGATCAGCGATGCGATCCGTTCGACCGCATCGGGTTCGAGCGGCAGCCCTTCGAGCAGCGCGACGCCATAGCCGTGCAGCGCTTCGAGCCAGCCGGCGAATTCGGCTGGATCGCCGGCGAGAATGGCCGCGCCATCGAATCGTGGCAGGCAGCCGCCAAGCCCGGCGCCCCAGAGCGTGCGCGGCGGCATCGCCATGGGATCGGATCCCGCTTCGATCGCATGCGCGCGCAGCCAGCCCGGGTGATAGCGGCTGGTCTCGCCGCTCGACCAGTCGATGCGCAACACGCCGCCCGGTTCGATCGCGGCCGCCTGTGCGGCGAGATCGTCGGGAATGGCTTCCAGCATGAGAGCCGGTTCGCGCGTGACCGGATGGATGTCGTCGGGACTGTTCTCGCGCAGCCAGAGCACGTGAAATCGCGTTTCGAGCCCGTCGTCCCACTTGACGCGCACGCCGCGCTCGATCGGTGCTGCCTCGACCGGCAATTCGACGACCGGCCAGGAATCGAAATCGGGCGTCGCCGGCAGGCCATACGACAGATCGGGCGAATGACGGGTCATGGCAGCGGTTCCCCGGGGCACGAATGCGATGGGCGCTATTCTAGGCAGAGCCGGCTTCCGGCATCCATCGCGCCGGGATCGGCGCGGCGACGCAAGCCCGATCGGCAACCGGCCGGTCAGACGGCGCCGCTGGCCCCCATGGCGAGGAACTTCTCGCGCCGGTCGCGCCGCAGCGCATCGCCGTTGCGGCCTTCGAGTTCGCCGAGCGCCTGGTCGATCGCCTCGCCCAGAGCCGTCACCGCCCGCTTGGGATCGCGATGGGCGCCGCCGACCGGCTCGGGCACGATATGATCGATCACGCGCAGGCCGAGCAGATCCTTCGCGGTGAGCTTCAGCGCATCGGCCGCCTCTTTCGCCTGATCGGACGAGCGCCACAGGATCGAGGCGCAGCCTTCGGGCGAGATCACCGAATAGACCGCGTGCTCGAGCATGA
>JBBDWW010000447.1:0-11269 GCA_040902645.1 Dongiaceae bacterium
TGCAGGGCGGCGCGCGGCAGGCCGCCGCCGAGTGCGCGGTCGAGGGCCTCGAGCCCGTGGGGGACCCGGCTTCCGGCCCCGACCGCGCCTGGCGCGAGCCGACCGACGAGTGCCCGAAGCGATGTGATGGTGTCGCCTGCAGCAATCGACGGCTGGCCCGGAGGGCTGGCCTCGGGATGGGAACGATCGACCCGTGCGACGGGAGGTTGATCCGTGCCGGGGGTATCGGCAGCGGACATCGCGAAGGTCGAATCATCAGGGAAATCAATCCCCTGCCCGTCCATGAGACCGGCTCCTCTCGTTCTGTTTCGATCTATGTTCCTGATATGTTCTAGTCGGCGGCCGGCCGGGATGTCAAGCCAGTCCTGCCCAATGACCGCGGCGCGTTCCCGGCTGCCTGCGCCTGAGCGCATATCCAAGGCGGCGTCCTCGGCGGCGTCCTCGGCGGCGTCCTCGGCGGCGTCCTCGGGCGCTGGCGTTTTCGTTTACGATGCCCGACGAATCGCCGGCCGGGGGACTGGAACGCTGCGAACGACATCCGCCATCCGATCGCTCGGGATCGCCGTGCTGCTATTGCTCGGTGACGGCGACATCGTCGCGCCGGCGCTCGCACAGGAAGCAACCGGCGAAACGGCCGAGCCCGCGCCTGCGCTCGACCCGATCCGCGTCAAACTCATGTGGTATCACCAGGCACAATTCGCCGGGCTCTATGTCGCCGACGCCAAAGATTTCTACGAACGCGAAGGGCTCGACGTCGAATGGATCGAAGGCGGCAGCGGCATTCACCCGCTGACGTCCCTGGAGACCGGTGAGGCGGATGTCGCACTCAACTGGCTGCCGGGCGTGATCGAGGCGCGCAAGCGCGGCATCGATCTCGTCAATATCGGACAGGTTTTCCAGAAGTCCGGCACCATGATCGTCTGCCGGCGCGATGCCGGCGTCCGGCGCCCCGAAGACGTCGCGGGCAAACAGATCGGCGTGTGGAATGTCGGCGACGAACTCAACCTGCGTTTCTGGCTTTCGCAGGTCGGGATCGATCTGCAGCAGGTCGAGATCGTCCAGCAACGCCCAAACGGTGCCGATCTGATCGAGGGCAAGGTGGCCTGCGCAACGGCGATGACCTACAACGAGTACTGGACGATCCTCGGCGCCGGACTGACGCCGGCCGACCTCATGGTCGAACGGCTGAGCGACGAAAATCTCGGGTTTCTCGAAGACGGGTTTTACGTGCTTCGCTCCAGCCTCGAGAATCCCGCAAAGCGCGATGTGCTGATTCGTTTCCTGCGCGCCAGCATCAAAGGTTGGGCCGAGGCACGCGACAATCCGGAAGAGACATTCGCGATCACGATGGCGGTTACGCCGCAGCTCGCACCCGGCCATCAGCAGCGCATGCTGGAATCCGTGCTTGCGCTGATCGGGACCGGCCAGCATGTCGGCCATCTGGATCTCGCCGGCTTCGACCAGTCGATCGCCGTTATCGCGGCACGCGAGGGCGACCGCACGGCCGTGCAACAGGCGGCTGCCGGCGCCTGGACCCACGCGCTGTGGTACGAGGCGGGCTTTGCCGAGGACACGCTGCTTACATTGTCGGATGCAACACGATACCGGCTGATCGAAGCGGTCAAAACGAAATGGTTCCTGGCGCTCGAACTGATGGGCGCCGCCGCGTTCGGCCTCGCCGGCTTCATGCGCGCCCAGCAACGCCGCTACGATCTGTGGGGCGCTTTCATCCTCACATTGTTGCCGGCGGCTGGCGGCGGCACGTTGCGCGACCTGCTGATCGGCCGCACGCCGTTCATCTTTCAGGATCCCGTCTACATTCATGTCATTCTGGCGGTGCTGGTCGTCGGCACAGTCGTTTCGCGATTTACGAGCGGCCATGCGACGGCCTCGAAGGAGTTCGACAAGGCGCGCACCGTGTTCGACGCGATCGGTATGGCCGCCTACGCGATGGTCGGCGCCACGGTCGCCATCCTCGCCGATCTGCACTGGATCTGGGTGCCGTTCTGCGCCGCGCTGACCTGCGCCGGCGGCGGTATGTTGCTCGACGTGGTTACGGGCCGCGAACCGCGCACCTTCCAGGGCGAGCCCTATGAAGAGATCGCGGTCGCGGGCGGCCTGCTGTATCTGGTGGGGCTGCAGATCGCCGATGCGAACGAGCATCAACCCTGGATCGTCGTCGCTTCGATCCTCGGCACCTTGCTGTTCGTGGTCGCGACACGTCTGATCGTGGTGCGGTTCGGCCTGCGCTCGTTTCGGCTTGGTGGAAAAACCTCGCCTGCCGATGCGGAGTAACGCAATCTAGCTCAGCTCAACCGGCTCCACGCTGCCATCGAGCGCCGTTGGATAGGCATCGATGCCATCGCCGAACGTGGCCTTCGCTACGCCAGACGAGGCGCGAGCCAAAATGACAGAATTGTGCTGATATTCGCTTTCATGCTGTCGCTATGACACCACGGCCGTGTCTTCGATGCGCTTGCCGTCACCTCTCGACAGCGTTGCCGCCGCCCGGCGGCCGGTTTGTGAAGATATCGAAGCCGCGATAGCTGCCGTGCAAAGGCGCTGCCGGCATGTTGCGGTAATCGTGCAGATCCGCGAGCGAGAGCAGCCCCCCATTCGCCTGCATGTCGGCCGCGATCGCCTCCGCGATGGCGCCCTTGTAGAAAACCTCGGCGCCCTCGTCCGCGATCCGGCGCAGTGTGCGTGCCAAATCCGGATTCTTCACCAGTGTGCCAACCGGTTTGGGGGTGCCGTCGGGCTGCGTATAGAGCTGCCGCGACGGCGCCGTGAAGCACAGCCGGTCGAGGACCGAGACGCGGCCCGGCTCGTCGATCGACGTCCAGTAATGATAGACGTCGGGTGAAACTTGAAAGCCGTTCGTTGCTTGCGCGATCGCGGGTGCGACGACATCCGCCCAGGGTAGCCGTCCGAAGCGCGTGTGCGCCTCGCTATAGCCGGCAAGACTGCCCGGTGTGGTGATCGACCGATAGCCGATATCGTTCACCGCACCCTTCACGACGAAACCGAACCCATCGCGCGTTTCGCCCTCGACCAGATGCGCCCACATGTCCGACGTCGCGGCAGCCGGCACGCGGCCATGAAAATCGACGAACGTATGGACCTGTTCGGCCGGCATATAGATCTGCGCGCTGCCGAACCCCGCAATACCGCACATCAGCGGATCGACGACGCCCTGCACGAAGGCGCAAGCGATTGCGGCATCGATCGCGTTACCGCCAGCCATTAGTGCGCGGGCACCTGCTTCGACTGCTTCCGGCTGTGGCGCACAGATCATGGCCCCGGTCATGATGTCGCTCCCAGTCTGGCGCCCGCTTTACTCGCCGCGAAAATCCGGTTTGCGCTTCTCGAGGAAGGCGCGGATACCCTCGCGATAGTCGTCGAACGACACGGCTTCGTAGGCCTCGCGGAATTCCGCGGGGTCGAGCGGTCGCGGGTCGTCGAGGCGGCGCACCATGCGTTTGTGCAGGCGATGCGACAACGGGGCGCCCGACGCGACACCCGCGATCGCCAGTGCGACCTCGTCGTCGAACGCGGCATCGCCAACGGTTCGCGTCACCAGACCTTTTGCCATGGCCTCGTCCGCCGACCAGACCCGACCTTCAAGCAGCATCTCGAGTGTTGCCGCCGGCCCGATCAGTTCGACAAACATCGCAAGCTCGGGCCAGGGCATGACGACGCCGATTTTCTGGATCGGCGTACCGAATTTGGCCGAGGCCGATGCGATGCGAAGGTCGCAGCAGACGGCGATCTCGAGTCCCGCCCCCATGCAGGCGCCACGAATTGCCGCGATTGTCGGATGCGGGCATTCGCGCACCGCATCGAGGGTCGCCACCATCATCCGGCCATAGGCTTCGGCCTGGTCCGGCGTCCAGCGCTCCTGTTCGAATTCCGCAAGGTCGGCGCCCGCCGCGAACGCATCGCCCGCTCCCGCTACGACGATGCAACGCACGCTATCGTCCCTCGACGCCGTACGGACCGCAGTTTCGAGCGCCTGCCACATCGCGCGATCGATCGCATTGCGCCGCTCCGGCCGATTGAGCGTCAGACGCACAGCGGCGCCATCGCGCTCGGTCAAAACCAGTTGTTCGGTCATGTCAGGCATCCATAACGCTGTCGCGATGCTAGCGGTCGGTCCGGACGCCGGCCAGCCCTATCGCGCCAACCCTATCGCGGGCGTCCGGCTGGCCGGTCGGTCAATAAAACGCTACAAAGCCCGCATTTCCCAGATGAACGATTGAATTGGCCCGCGCTGATTCCGTTTGAGCTATAAGATTCGGCATCTTATCTCATTGGATCGAGGCGATGATGACGCAGCCAGCGGGTGAAGCCGAATCCGATGCTCTCCGGCTCGATTTCGACCGCCGGCTCAAGCTGGAGTTCCACGGTTCCAGCGTCACCTCCGATGCCGGACTGTTGGCCTATCGCGAACTCGATGACGCGCTCGGCCTGATGGCCATCGCAGGTCAGCATCTGGTCGATGGCCGCACGGGGCGGAACGGTCGCCATGATCTCGTGGGCATGCTGCGCCAGTCGGTGTTCGGTCGGCTTGCCGGATACGAGGACGTCAACGACGCCGACCGGCTGAGGCGTGATCCTGCGATGCGCTGGATTGTCGGCGGCAAGGCTGTCGAGCGCGATGCGGCATCGACCAGCCAGATGGGACGGTTCGAGACCGAGCGGCTGGCCAATGACAAGAACCTCGCCGCGCTCACCGGTCTCTCGGGGCAGTGGATCGACTCCGTTCATGGCCGGCGCTCGCCGAGGTCCATCGTCCTCGATATGGATTCGAGTGTCAGCCCGACACATGGCGATCAGGAAGGCACCGCCTACAACGGCCACTTCGCCTGCACCTGCTATCATCCGCTGTTCGTGTTCAACCAGTTCGGTGACCTCGAACGCTGTGCGCTGCGCCCGGGCAATGTCCATTCGGCGGACGGCTGGAAGGGCGTGCTCGAACCGGTCGTGGCCCGTTACCGGGAGCTCGGCCTCCGCCGCTACTTCCGCGCCGATGCCGCTTTCGCCAACCCCGAGGTCTACGAGTTTCTGGAAGCCGAAGGCTACAAGTACACGATCCGGTTGCCCGCCAACCGCATTCTGCAGGAGCGTATCGGCTATATGCTCAAGCGCCCTGTTGGTCGGCCACCGATCACGGTCCGGCGATTCTACGCCGGCTTCAGCTATCAGGCCCAAAGCTGGGCGATGCCACGCCGCGTCGTGGCCAAGGTCGAGTGGCACCCCGGTGAACTCTATCCCCGCGTCGGCTTCATCGTCACCAACCTGTCACGTCCGGTGGAGCGGATTGTCGCCTTCTACAACAAGCGCGGGACGTGCGAGCAATGGATCAAGGAAGGCAAGAACGCGATCAAGTGGACGCGCCTGTCATGCTGCTCGTTCGCCGCGAATACGGTTCGTCTTCAGTTGCACGCGTTGGCCTACAACCTCGCCAACTTCATGCGGACGCTGGCCCTGCCTGAGGCGGTCGCGCAGTGGTCGCTGACCAGCCTGCGGGAGAAGCTCGTGAAGATCGGCGCCAAGGTCGTGCGCCACGCCCGCTACGCCATCTTCCAGATGGCCGAGGTCGCGGTGCCGAAGAAACTGTTCGAGCAAATCCTGTGGCTGATCGACGGGCTGCGACGACGACCAGCTCCGGCATAGGACTGAACGGGGCAAATGCGTTGCCACTCCGGGAGGAGCGCGTCCACATGGCGAGGGAAAGGGCAAAATTGATGGGTCAAACGTCGTTTTGGGCGGTGGACGCGGCGGCGGCGCCGGGAAAGCCGCACCGGCCGCTCATGGCTTCCCCGCAATCCTCCAGAATGATAGCGTTCGCCCCATTCCAAGGGCTCATCCGGGGAATGTCGGATAAAATGAATTCGGCAACTTGCCGCGCGACCTCCACGGGAGGAGGCCCCGAATGACCGTGCACGAGATACAGCAGCACTATTCGACCTCCGGCATCGCCGAGCGCGTGCTGTCGGCTGCACGCGGCGCGTTGGGCCCAGGCGTCGCAATCACACCCGATGCTCTCGCGGCAATCGACCATTTCCACGGCGGCGGGCTGGCGGCGACGCGCGATCTGGTTGCCATGCTGGCTCCCAAGAAGGGCGAGCGGTTGCTCGATATCGGCAGCGGCATCGGCGGGCCGGCGCGCTGGATTGCCGCGACTTTCGGCTGCCACGTGACCGGTATCGACCTTACCGCCGAATTCTGCCGAGCTGCCGAAACGCTGAACCGGGCGACCGGCCTCGAGGGGCAGGTCCGGATCGTCGAAGGCTCCGCTCTGTCGCTCCCCTTCGACGGGGCGAGCTTCGACCGGGCCTATTCGCAGAATGTCGTGATGAACATCGAGGACAAGCTTGCCTTCTATCGAGAGGCGCTCCGCGTACTGCGTCCGGGCGGCAGCCTCGCCTTGTCGAACCTCGCGGCTGGCGCTGCGGGGCCGCCGCACTATCCGCTGCCGTGGGCCGGCACGCCCGATGCGAGCTTCCTGTCTACCCTGGACCAGACTCGCCTGGAACTCGCGGAGGCCGGCTTCGAGATCGTACGTTTCGAGGACACCACGACGAAGACGATGGTGGCCCGCAAGGCGATGCGAGAGCGGCTGGAGAGCGAGGGACTGCCGCCGCTCGGCATGCACGTTTTCATGGGTGAGCGCATGCGCGAGTACCAGATCAATGCTGCCCTCAGCATGGAGGAGGGCCGCCTCGCCTCGCTCGAAGTGCTGGCACGCAAACCGGCGTAAGATGAAGTTCTCTCTTGCCGGGAGTGGCGTCCCGGAATGGACAAAGGATAGAACTGGCGGTGACGTTCGATTGGTGACGTCCACAATGCCCAACCAGCGTGGATATCCCGCATCCGAAGGGGCATATCCCTTTAAAGACCTTGTCGGCGAGCGTCCAAATACCGGACAGGACGTAGTGGCGAAACCAGTCAAAGACCTAATGCGCGACTTCTCCCGCCTTCTGCTGTTCCTGTTGGCCGTCGCCCTGAGCGGTCCTGCCTTCGCACGCGACGAGTTGCGGATCGGCATCGCGCAGTATCCGGCAACCATGCATCCCAATATCGAGGCGATGCTGGCAAAATCCTATCTGCTCGGCTTCACGCAGCGCCCAATCACGACCTATGACCAGAACTGGGAACTGGTCTGCATGTTGTGCGTCGAACTGCCGACTCTCGAGAATGGTGGGGCCATGATCGAGCCGCTGCCCGAGGGCAGTGAGTTCGCCGAGGGTATCGCTGTCACCTATACCCTTCAACCGGACGCGACGTGGGGCGACGGTACGCCCGTCACGACCGCAGACGTGCTGTTCACCTGGGAAGTCGGGCGTCACGAGGAGAGCGGCGTCGTCTCAGGCGAAGGATACCGCCGTATTCTCGCAATCGACGTGATCGACACCAAGACATTCACGATCCATCAGGATCGCGTCGACTTCACGTACAATGCGCTCAACGATTTCGGTCTGATTCCGGCTCATCTCGAGCGTTCGATTTTCGAAAGCGATCCGCGCGAGTATCGGCACCGCACTCTGTTCGATACGGATTCCGTCAATCCGGGACTCTGGTTCGGGCCGTATCGCGTTGCGCAGGTCACGCCCGGTGCCGAGATCCTGCTCGAGCGCAATCCGACCTGGTGGGGCGAAGCGCCGGCTTTCGAACGCATCCGCCTGATTGCGATCGAGAACACGTCCGCGCTCGAAGCCAATCTCCTGTCCGGCTCGATCGATATGATCTCGGGCGAACTCGGCCTCGCACTCGATCAGGCTATTGCTTTCGAAACACGGCATGGCGACAGCTATCATGTGCTGTACAAGCCGGTGCTGTTCTATGAGCATCTCGAGCCCAATTTCGACAGCCCGATTCTGTCCAACCTGCAGATCCGGCGCGCACTCATGTATGCGATCGACCGGGATGCGATCAACGCGCAGCTCTTTGCCGGCAAGCAGACGGTCGCCCTGACCAACGTCAATCCGCTCGACTGGATGTATGTCGACGACGTAATGCAGTATCCGCACGATCGGGAGCGCGCGATCTCGCTCCTGGAGGAAGCCGGGTGGCATGAGGGGCCCGACGGATGGCGGGCCAACGATGCCGGCGAGCGCCTTTCCTTCACCCTGATGAGCACGGCGGGCGATCGATCGCGCGAACTGGTCGAACAGGTGCTGCAGAGCCAATGGCGCGAAATCGGCATCGACGTTGCGATCCAGAACCAGCCGGCGCGCGTATTCTTCGGCGAAACGGTGCAACAGCGTCTCTATGAAGGGCTGGCCCTGTTCGCCTGGTTGAGTGCGCCGGAAAGCGTACCGCGCACCACGATGCATTCGAGTATGATCCCGACCGAAGAGAACAACTGGCAGGGCCAGAACTCCTCCGGTTATCGAAACGACGAGGTCGACGCGCTGATCGATGCGATGGAGGTCGAACTCGACCGCGAGAAGCGGCGCGGCATGTGGCATCGACTGCAGGAAATCTACGCCGAAGAACTGCCGGCGTTGCCGCTCTGGTTCCGCAGCCAGGCATTCATCCTGCCGCTCTGGCTCGACGGTATCGAACCGACCGGCAACCAATATTCAACGAGCCTCTGGGTCGAGAAGTGGCGCATCACGGATTAGCGGCATGAACCGGCGGCGATGACTGCCTTCCTCCTCCGCCGTCTGATCGAAACTGCGATCCTGCTCGCCGCGATGTCGTTCGCAATTTACGGTCTCATTGGCCTGATGCCCGGCGATCCCATCGATCTGATGATGACGGCCGATCCGAGGCTGACCAGCGCCGACATCGCCCGGCTGAAATCTCTCTATGGACTCGACCAGCCTTTGGTCGATCGCTATCTCGCCTGGGCCGGAAATGCGATTCAGGGCGATTTCGGCTATTCCCGCATCTATGCACAGCCCGCAGCCGATGTTATCGGCGACCGGCTCGGCAACACCATCCTGCTGATGGGCGGCGCCTTTGCGCTGGCGCTGGCACTTGCTCTGCCGCTCGGCATGCTCGCCGCCTGGCGCAGCGGCCGGCCGCTCGACCATGCCATCAACCTCGTGGCGTTCGCCGGGATATCGGTCCCGCAATTCTGGCTGGCGATCCTCGCCATCATCCTGTTCGCGGTTGTATTGGGCTGGCTGCCGGCCGGGGGCATGGGCGACGGCAGTTTCGAGGGGACGCTGCGACATCTCGTCCTGCCGGTCGTCACGCTGGCGATCGCAAGCGCCGGCGGGATTCTCCGATATGTTCGTGCCTCGATGCGCGAGGCGCTGCGGCAGGATTTCATCCGCACCGCACGCGCAAAGGGCGTCTCCACCGCGCGGCTGCTCTGGTTTCACGCGTTGCGTAACGCGATGATCCCGGTGGTGACCATTCTCGCGCTCGATTTCGGCGCGCTCTTCTCCGGCGCGCTGATCACCGAGACGATGTTTTCGTGGCTCGGGATGGGCAAGACGATCTACGACGCGATCATGGGCAACGACTATAATCTCGCTTTGCTGGGGTTGATGATCGCGACCGCACTCGTACTTACATGCAATCTGCTGGCGGATCTCGCCTATGCCTGGCTCGATCCAAGGGTGCGCTATCGATGACCCGGATCGCTTTAGCCGCACGTTCTCCTGCCGGCACTTTGGCGCCTGTGGGCTTCATCGCGGCAATGCGCCGTCAACCGCTCGCACTCGCCGCAGCGCTCGTTATTGCACTGCTCGCGTCGATGTCGCTTGCGGCACCACTCATAGCGGCACTTCTCGATACCTCCGCCGACGCGGTCGATCTGCTGAACCGCTATGCACCGCCGTCGGCCGAGCATCCGCTCGGCACCGACGAGTTGGGGCGCGACCTGCTGGTGCGCCTCGCTTATGGCGGTCGGATCTCGCTCGGGCTCGGCGTGGTGGCGGCGCTCGCGGCCGCCCTGCTCGGCATCGCGATCGGATTGCCGGCGGGCTATTACGGCGGCCGGCTGGATTCGCTGCTGATGCGCCTGGCCGATGGCGTGATCGCCCTGCCGCTTCTGCCGCTGCTGATCGTGCTGGCGGCGATCGACCTCACCAAACTCGGTCTGCCGCCGGAATGGGCGCATTCGCCGGCGACGAGCTTCTGGCGCGTCGCGATCCTGGTGGCACTGGTCGGCTGGACCACGGTCGCCCGTCTCGTGCGCGGAACGACCCTCTCGTTGCGCCAGCGCGACTATGTGCGCGCGGCCGAGGCGCTGGGCGCGCGGCCGGGCCGCATCATGCTGGTCCATATCCTGCCGAACCTGGCAACGCCGATTCTGGTCGCGTTATCCCTTTCGGTCGGCAATGTCATTCTGTTCGAGTCGGTGCTGTCCTTCCTCGGCCTCGGCATCCAGCCGCCCTGGCCGAGCTGGGGCAATATGTTGACCGGTGCGCAGGAGCTGATCTGGAGCGCGCCGATGCTGGCGATCTGGCCCGGATTGCTGATTTTTGTCACCGTCATCGCGTTCAACCTGCTCGGCGACGGGCTCGACGCCGCGCTCGATCCGCGTGGCCGCGACTAGGTCACCCGCCGGTGACTTGCAAAGTGAGCACTGCTCGCCAATCTTGGAACGGCAGCAGGCGGAGTTGTCGATGCATCAGGCCCAGTATTTTCTGTCCAACAGCCGCGGCGTACTGAGCGTTGCCGGCGAGGATCGCCATGCGTTCCTGCAGGGCCTCGTCTCGAACGATGTGATGCAGGCAACGGCCGACCGCGCGATCTGGACCGCGTTCCTCACGCCGCAGGGCAAGTATCTGCACGATTTCTTCATAGTCGAGATCGGAGACAGGTTCCTGCTCGATTGCGAAGCAGATCGGCGCCAGGACCTGCTGCGCCGGCTCTCGCTCTATAAGCTGCGCTCCAGGGTGACGGTCGCCGACGCCGATGGAGAACAGGCCGTTGCGCTGGTTTTTGGCGACGGCGCGCTCGATGCGCTTGACCTTCCCGCCGAGCCCGGCTCTGCCAAACCGTTCGGCAACGGCGTGGCCTATGTCGATCCCCGTCTCCCGGCACTCGGTGTGCGCACGATCCTGCCGCGGGTGGAGATCGATCAAGCCATGAAATCGGCCGGCATCGAACCCGGCAATCCTGACGACTACGATCGGCGACGCATCGCGCTCGGCGTGCCGGACGGCAGCCGCGATCTCAAAGTCGAGAAAGCCATCCTGCTCGAGAACGGGTTCGACGAATTGCACGGCATCGACTGGGACAAAGGCTGTTATATGGGCCAGGAGCTGACCGCGCGTACGCATTATCGCGGCCTGGTGCGCAA
>JBBDWW010000448.1:0-11220 GCA_040902645.1 Dongiaceae bacterium
CCGCACCCGCACACCCTCCGCGATTTCGACCTGCACTTCGGTATCGCTCACCACTTTCGTCACTTCGCCGATGAGACCGCCGCCGGTAACGACCCGGTCGCCGCGCTTCAGCGCCGACACCATGGCGCGATGCAGCTTCATCTTCTTCTGCTGCGGACGGATGAGAAGGAAATAGAAGACGACAAAGATAAGGACGAGCGGCAACAGGCCGACAAGATCGAAGCCACCGGCGCCGGCTGCGGCGTCCTGGGCGTAGGCGGTCGAAATCCACATCGAAAAAACCCTCCGGTGAGCGGCAATTAGGCGCCGGACTATAGCGGTCGCGCCCGGAATTGCAACGGCGCCGGGGTCCAACCGACATTCAAAGAATCGCCCCTAAGTGGCTGATGCAACAACCTCTATTCGCTTGTGACATCCTGCCACTCCCCTGCTAGGCTCGCCGCGCTTCAAGAACCGGGCAGGCAATCGCGTATGGCCGACGAGGATCTCACGCCGCTCCTTTCACGCGTCGCCGATGCGCTGGAGCGATTGGCGCCTCTACTGCCGCGCGGCGACGATCTCGGCAAGGCGGAAGCCTATGTCTGGCACGCGCGCGAAACCCGGCTGGAAGCGGTGCCGCGCGTCAACCGCGTCGATCTCGATCTGCTGCGCGGCATCGACCATGCGCGCGACATCCTGCTGCGCAACACCCGGCAGTTCGCCGAAGGTTACCCTGCCAACAACGCGTTGCTCTGGGGGGCGCGCGGCACCGGCAAGAGCTCGCTGGTCAAGGCCGTTCATGCAGCGGTCTGCGAGGAAACCGGCGGCCGTCTCGCCTTGGTCGAGATCCACCGCGAGGACATCCACTCGTTGCCCGCCCTGCTGCCGCTGCTGCGCCGCCACGATCGCCGATTTCTCCTGTTCTGCGACGATCTCTCGTTCGACGGCGCGGATGCCAGTTACAAATCGCTAAAGGCGGTGCTCGAGGGTGGCATCGAAGGCCGGCCCGACAATGTGCTGTTCTACGCAACGTCGAACCGCCGGCATCTGATGCCGCGCGACATGATCGAGAACGAACGCTCGACGGCGATCAATCCCTCCGAGGCGGTCGAAGAGAAAGTTTCGCTCTCCGACCGGTTCGGGCTGTGGCTCGGTTTCCACAATTGCGACCAGCCCACCTACTTCGCCATCGTCGAGGGTTATGCGAAGCATTTCGGGCTCGACGTCCCGATCGAGCGGTTGCGCGCCGAAGCGATCGAATGGTCGGTCACGCGCGGCGGCCGCTCCGGCCGCGTCGCCTGGCAATATGTGCAGGACCTCGCCGGGCGCCTTGGCAAGCGGTTACCGCTCAGCTGAGCCGTAGACACTCCCTTGGTAAGGAAGTGTTCATCGGCGTGATCCCGACCGGCTTTCTTTACGCCCCTAGATCGCTCAGGTACTCGCGCGGATCGACCGCTTCGGTGCCGCGGCGCAGCTCGAAATGGAGCTGCGGGCTGGTGACACTGCCGCTGCTGCCGACGCGCGCGATGGTCTGGCCGCGCGCAACCGTGGCGCCGCGCTCGACCAGCAGCGATTCGTTATGTGCATAGGCCGAGACGAACCCGTCCGCATGCCGCACCAGCAAGAGATTGCCGAAGCCGCGCAGCTCGTTTCCGGCATAGACGACGACGCCGTTCTCGGCGGCCCTGACCGGCGTGCCGCGCGGTGCTGCGATGTTGATGCCGTCATTGTGCAACCCGTCTTCGGCGCCGCCGAACTCTGAGATCACCTTGCCGTTGACCGGCCAGAGAAACGTGCTGTTGGCGCGGGCTGCCGGCTCGATCAGCATCGGATCGACGGCCGCGGTCTGCGTCGGTTCCGCTGTTTCGACCGGCTCGGTCGCCGGCGCCGCACTCGGATCGGGTGTCGGCGCGGGTTCCGCAGCCGGATCGGTCGCGGTCGGATCGGTCGTGAGATCGGCATCGGTATCGGCGACCGTGTCGGACTCGTCCGGCTTCGGCGGCGGCGCACCATCGGTACCGGAAGTCCCAGACGTCACAACCGGTGGCGCGCCCAGCCCACCTGTCGACGCCGACGGCGTGGGTACAGAAACGGTTTCAGCTGGCAGGGCAGGATCGGCTGCTGCGGTTTCGGTGGCGCCCGGCTCGCTCGCCGGCTGAGGCACGACGGGGGCGGCCGCGAGCGCCATCGGCTCGACCGGTGCCGGCAGCACGAGCGACTGACCGACCGCAACCATGTAGGGCGCCTCGATCGCATTCATCTTCGCGAGCGTGCTGGAATCGACGCCATATTGCCGAGAAATGTCCTGCAGCGTTTCGCCCGATGCGACGACATGAACGCGCTGATCGGGAATCCGAAGCTGCTGGCCCGGCTTCAGGGTGAAGGGCGGCTGCAGCGCGTTGCTGTCGATCAGGCTGCGGATCGGAACTTTGAAGCGGCTCGCGACGCCATGCACCGTGTCGCCCGGCACCACCGTGTAATTGCCGGCCATCGTCGTCGCGGCCGTTGCGGTCGTCGTCGGCGCGGGGGCAACGATGATTTCCGGCGGTCGCCCAGACTGGTTGCAACCCGCCAGCAGCAGAACGGCGGCAGCCATGGCCAGAAATCGGCGTAGGCGCCGCGACATGGGTCCCGAGTTGGCACAAATTCCCGTCATTGGAAACTGCTCATGACAGACCGGAATCGTCCGGTCCAGCGGCGAAATCGGGCGCGGTTGCCTCGGCCGCCGTCACCGTGCCCGAGAGCAGCGGCACGAACCGGACCGGCGCCAGCGATTCCTCGTGGATACCGTCCGCGGTCTTGGTCAGCCGCACCAGCTCCTGATCGCCGCGCTCCGGCCCGACCGGGACCACCATGATACCGCCCGGCGCGAGTTGTTCGAGCAGCGCCTGCGGGATCGAAGCTGCCGCTGCAGTCAGCATGATCCGGTCGAAGGGTGCCGCCTCCGGCCAGCCCTGGTTGCCGTCGCCGACACGCGCGTGAATGTTGCGCAGGCCCAGTTCCCCGATCCGCGTCAGCGCCTCTTCGAGCAGCGCCGCATAGCGCTCGATCGTGTAGACCTCCTGCGCCAGCAGCGACAAGACCGCGGCCTGATAGCCCGAGCCGGTGCCAATCTCGAGCACGCGATGCGTCGGCTTCACATCGAGCGCCTGGGTCATGATCGCGACCACCTGCGGCTGCGAGAGCGTCTGGCCATGGCCGATCGGCAAAGCGCGATCTTCATAGGCCTGGTCGAGAAATGGCCGCGGCACGAAGATCTCGCGCGGCACCCGTTCGATCGCCGCCAGCACGGCGGTACTGGTAATGCCGGAGCGGCGCAGCTTCATGATCAGACGAATTTTGCGGGCAGCGAGGCTCACGCGAAATCCTGCTTCATTCGTCGCATCATGCCCTGATGCGTGAGATCGATATGCAGGGGCGTGACCGCGATCGCGCCGGCCTCGACCGCGGCAAGATCGGTCCCCTTTTCCAGCGCTTCGTCGCTGGTGAAATCCCCGACCCACAAATAGGGCCGCCCACCGGGGTCGGTGACCGGTACGATCTCGATACTGGCGACGCGCCGCCCCTGTTTGGCGAGTTGCACGCCCGTGACAGCATCGGACGGTACGTTCGGAAAATTGACGTTCATCAGAACGCCCTTGGCCCACGCGAACCGCGTCAGGCGGCGAATCACTTTGGCCGCATGATCTTCGGCGGTCTGCCATTTTACCGGCTTGGTCACTTCGCGCACCTGCGAGAGCGCGATCGCCGGAATGCCGATGAGCGTTGCCTCCATGGCGGCAGAAACCGTGCCGGAATAAGTGACGTCCTCACCAAGATTGGCACCGTGATTGACACCTGAAAGTACAAGGTCGGGACGGCGTCCCTTGATCAGTTGGTGGACGCCGACCAGCACGCAATCAGTCGGCGTGCCATCGACGCCAAAGCGTCGGGGTCCGAACCGCCGCGTCTGCAGCGGCCGACGCAAAGTCAGCGAGTGCCCGGCCCCACTCTGCTCGAGCGAGGGTGCGACGACCCAGACATCGTTGCTCAGCGATCGCGCGATCCGTTCCAGAACCTTGAGACCAGGCGCATGAATGCCGTCGTCGTTGGTCACCAGAATGCGCGAACGGGCGAGATCGAGCGGGCCCTCAAGCATGGGCATGGATCGCGTCGAGGCCGTTCATGTAGGGGCGCAAAACCAGTGGAATCTCGATTGACCCGTCCGCCTGCTGGTAGTTCTCGAGGATCGCGATCAGCGTGCGGCCGACAGCGAGGCCGGAGCCGTTAAGCGTGTGCACGAAGCGCGTCCCCTTTTCGCCCGTCTCGCGGAAACGCGCCTTCATGCGCCGCGCCTGGAAGTCGCCGCAGTTGGAGCAGCTCGAAATCTCTCGATAGGCCTTCTGTCCGGGCAGCCAGACCTCGAGATCGTAGGTCTTCTGCGCGGCAAACCCCATGTCGCCGGTGGACAGCAGCATCACACGGTACGGCAGCCCGAGCCGCTTCAGCACCTGTTCCGCGATGCCGGTCATGCGCTCATGCTCGGCCTCGGATTCCTCCGGCCGCGCGATACTGACCAGCTCGACCTTGGTGAATTGATGCTGGCGCACCATGCCGCGTGTGTCTTTTCCCGCAGCACCTGCTTCCGAACGAAAGCACGGCGTCTCCGCGGTAAACCGCAGCGGCAGGACCGCTGCGTCGAGAATCTGCTCACGTACCAGATTGGTCAACGATACTTCCGCGGTCGGAATAAGCCAGAGCCCGGTCGTCGTGCGGAACAGATCGTCGGCAAATTTCGGCAGCTGGCCGGTGCCGTACGGCACCTCCTCACGCACCAGCAAGGGCGGCCGGGTCTCGGTGTAACCGAATTCCCCGGTATGCATATCCAGCATGAAGGCGCCGAGCGCGCGCTCGAGCCGCGCCAACGCGCCCTTGAGCACGACGAAGCGGGCGCCAGACATCCGGGCCGCCGCCTCGAAATCCATCAGTCCGAGTTTTTCGCCAAGATCGAAATGCTGCTTCGGTTCGAAATTGAATTGCCGCGGCGTGCCGATCTTACGCAGCTCAACATTCGATTTTTCATCCGGCCCTTCGGGCACGTCGGGTGCGGGCAGATTCGGGATTGCCGCGAGTGCCGCTTCGAGCGCAGAAGCAGTCTTCTGCTCCAGTGCCGCGACCTTGTCGAGCTCGGTCTTGAGGGTCGCAACCTGCGCCATCAGCGCATCGGCGTTGCCACCCTTCTTCTTCGCCTCGCCGATCGCCTTCGAGGCCTCATTGCGCTGCTGCTGCAGCTCCTGGAAACGGGTCTGCGCGGCGCGCCACTCGGCGTCCATTGCAAGAAGCTGCGCGGCCATCGGCGGCAGCCTGCGACGGCCCAGCGCCCAGTCGAACGCGTCCGGTGTTTCTCGAATGAATCGGATATCGATCATGCAATTCGGCGCCTCGTTGCGGGCGCCGTTATAGGGCGCGGATACCCATCCCGTCCACCGGCGGGGCCCACCGGAGGGCCGGCACCGGCGGTTTTCAGCCGGCCGGCTTGTCCGTTTCGGGCGCCGCGACCGCAGGCGCAACTTCCGCTGGTTCATCGTCCGGCGGCGCGTCGCTGGCGAGGTCCGCTTCGAGTTCGGCCTCGAGTTCGGCCTCTTTCGCTTCGCGTTTACGCTCGAATAGCCGCGCCAGCCAGATCGAGATCTCGTAGAGCAGGATCACGGGAATCGCGAGGCTGAGCTGGCTGACCGGATCGGGTGGTGTAATGACGGCGGCCACGATCAGCACACCGACGATGGCATATTTTCGCTTGGCCGCGAGGCCCTTCGACGAGACGATGCCGACGCGCGCCAACAAAGTCAGCAACACCGGAAGCTGGAAGCAGAGCCCGAAGGCAAAGATCAGCTTCATGCTCAGCGAAACATATTCGCCGATGCGCGCTTCAAGTTCGATCGGAAGCGAACCGTCTTCCCCGCCGGGCTGCTGGAAGCCGAGGAAAAATTTCCACGCGAGCGGCATCAGCACGTAATAGAGGATTGCGGCGCCAATCGTGAACATGATTGGCGCCGCAATTAGGAACGGCAGGAAGGCATGCTTCTCGTGCCGATACAAACCCGGCGCCACGAACTTGTAGATCTGCGAGGCGAAAATCGGGAACGAGAGCATCAGCGCGCCGAAGAAACCGAGCTTCACGTTGGTGAAGAAACCTTCGGCAAGGCCGGTCATGATCAGGCGTGCATCGGGATTCTGCTCGCGCAGCAGCTTGGCCAACGGCTCGGCCAGAAAATTGAAAATATCCTGCGCAAAGTAGAAACAGGCGACGAATGCGATAAAAAGCGCGACGACTGCCCAGAGCAGACGCCGCCGCAGCTCGACCAGATGATCGAGCAGCGGCATTTTCTGCCCGTCGATATGCTTGCGCTCGGTCTCGCTCACCATGCATCAGCCGCCGGTATTGCGAGCCGGCTCGATGGGCGCTGCGACGGGTACCGCCTTGTCGGCGGTCGATACCGCGGGTGTTCCCACCGGCGGTGACGCGGGCGCAACCGTCGCCGCGGGGACCGCATCGACGATCGCAGCTTGCGCGGTGCCCGCTGCCTCGGCACCCGCAGGCGCGGCAATCGCCGGCGTCGCGGGGCTCGCTGTTGCCGTCTTCGCGGCGGCTTTCCGCTTCGCCTCGGCGTTGGTGTCGGCCATCTGCGTTTTCGGATCGAGCGAGCGCTTCATCTCGCCAGTTGGATCGATCGCGGTTTCGATCTGCCGCTTGAGCGTGCCCTGTCGCGCCGACGTCACGATTTTCTTCGCATCGTCGAGATCGGCTTCACGCACAATCGAATCGACACCCGACTGGAACTCGCGCGAAAGCTTCCGCGCCTGGCGAAGCCAGTGCGCGCCCGTTCGCAATACGACCGGCAAATCCTTCGGGCCAACGACAATCAGCGCGACCACGCCGATTATTGCCAATTCGGCCCAACCGATATCGAACATGATGAGGGCTCCCGGGGAGATCCCCGGCCGACAAGCCTAGCTTGCCGCCTTGTCCTTGTGCACGGCGCTGGCAACCGTCGCGGTATCTTTGTGATCGATTACCTTGTCGCCCTCTTCGCCCTCGGCCTTTTCTTTCTGATCTTCCTTGAGGCCGCGCTTGAAGGCGGTGACGCCCTGACCGAAGTCTTTCATCACCTTCGAAATCTTGCCGCCGCCGCCGAAGAGGATCAGCACGACCGCCAGCACAATGAGCCAGTGCCAAATGCTGAAGCTGCCCATATCTAAGATTCTCCCTTAAGTGACGGTCTCAAGCCGTCGTCGCCGCGGACTATCGCAAAATCGTCCGGGGCAGGCAATCAATCCCGGACCGGACGGCAATTCACCTGGTTTCGCCGGGAAAAACAAACGCTTGGCCCGGCGCGACCGAGACCGCAACGCGGCTGCCGACCGCCGGCACATCGCGGCCCACCAGACGGGCTTCGAGATGCCATTCCCGCCCGCCACTGCCCGCCATGCAGAGCCGCACGAGACTGGCTCGACCCAGCGTCCGGACATCGGTCACCAGCGCGTCGGTGCCGGCATTGCCACCGGGCGCGAGCCGCACGGCCTCCGGACGGACCACCACTTCCACCCGGCTGCCCTCGCCCAGATCGCCGGCCGGGAGGTCGAGCATCGGTGTCGAGATCCGGCCGCCGACAACCAGCCCGTCGAGATGATTGACCCGGCTGAAGAACGCCGCGACGAACGGATTGACCGGCCGGTCGTAGATCTCGCGCGGCGTGCCCTGTTGTTCGATTCTCCCGGCGCGCATGACCGCGAGCCGATCGGCGAGAAACATGGCCTCTTCGGAATCGTGCGTGACCATCAACGTCGCGGTTCCGCTGCGTCGCAGAAGCGCCAAAGTCTCCGCCCGCAAATCCTCCCGTAGACGCGCATCCAGGCCCGAAAACGGCTCGTCGAGCAGCAACAATCTCGGCGCCGGCGCGAGGGCGCGCGCAAGGGCAATGCGCTGCTGTTGGCCGCCCGATAGCATGTGCGGATAGGCTTCGGCGTAGTCGCCGAGCCCGACCTGCTCGAGCATTTCGCCCGCGCGGGCCGCGCGTTCGGCGATCGGTCGACCCGCGAGCCCAAAGGCGACGTTCTCGGCGACCGTCAGATGCGGGAACAGCGCATAATCCTGAAACATCATGCCGACACCGCGACGTTCCGGGGGCCGATCGGAGTTGCCGTCGGCGACCACCTGCCCGCCGATCAGCACGCGGCCCTGCTGCAGCGGCTCGAGGCCCGCCGCTATGCGCAACGTCGTCGTCTTGCCGCAGCCGGAAGGCCCGACCAGGCAGACCGTCTCGCCGGCCGGAACCACAAGATCGAGCCGGTCGACGACCGCGCGGCCGTCATACGCATGGGTAATGCCTTCCAGGCGCAGCGCGTCAGCCATCGCTATTCGAGCTCCGTGCCCGGTCGCGAGCGCGAGATCGCCCGCGCCAGCACGATCACCGGGAGGATGCCAACCAGCACGATCGCCAAGGCGGCGCTGGATGCCTGAACGAGCTGTTCGTCGGTGGCAAGTTCGTAAGCACGGACAGCGAGGGTATCGAAATTGAAGGGCCGCAGGATGAGGGTCGCCGGCAGTTCCTTCATCACCTCGACGAACACCAGCAAGGCCGCCGTGAGTACGCTGCCGCGCATGATTGGCACATGCACTTCGCGCATGGTTGCGATCGGTCGACGGCCCAGCAGCCGCGCCGCATCGTCCATATTGTGCGTGATCTTGCCGAGGCCCGCTTCGATGCCGTGCAGCGCCATCGGCAGAAACCGGACCAGATAGGCGAACGTCACGGCCGCAATGCTGCCGCTGAGGATGAGCCCGGTCGAAATGCCGAGATGCGTTCGTGCAAGCCCGTCGACCCAATTGTCGAGGCCGGCGAACGGGATCATGACACCGACCGCGACCACCGCGCCCGGGATCGCGTATCCCAGCGTCGCAAGGCGGACCATGAAGGGCACCGCAACGCCGCGATCGGTTCGCTGTGCATAACAGAGAAAGAGCCCGATCATGACAGCCAACCCGGCCGCGACAGAGGCCAGCACAAAGCTGTTGCCCGCGAGGCGCAGAAATTCAGGGCGCATCCAGTATTCGCTGGTGGCGACGGTCCAGCTGCCGAGGGTCGCTGCGGGCAGCACGAATCCAAACAGCACCGGCAGGAAACAAGCCAGGAAGGCCAATGCCGCCGGCACGCCCCGAAGGCGGAACCGTGGCAACGGACGGTAGCGGCCGGTGCTGTGTGAAAAGCGCCGCGCACCGCGCGACCAGCGTTCGAGCATCAGGACGACAAAAACGGCAACCAGCAGCAACGCCGCAAGTTGCGCCGCCGCCGCTGCCTCGCCCATCCCCAGCCAGAGCCGGAAAATGCCGGTCGTCAGCGTGGTCACGCCGAAATGTTGCACCGTGCCGAAATCGTTAAGCGTTTCCATGACCGCCAGCGCCGTTCCGCCGGCAATCGCCGGACGCGCCAGCGGCAATGCGATCCGGAAAAATGCCTGCCAGGGTGAACATCCGAGCGTGCGGCTGACCTCGATCACGCAGGCCGATTGTTCGATGAAGGCCGCGCGGGCCAGCAGATAGACATAAGGGTAAAGGACCAGCGTCATCATCGCTGCAGCACCGGGCAACGAGCGAATCCGCGGAAACCAGTAGTCCCCGAAGCCCCAGCCGGTCACGTCGCGCAACAGCGATTGGACCGGACCCGCATAGTCGAGCAGCCCGGTATAGCCGTAGGCAATCACGTACGCTGGAAATGCGAGCGGCAGCAGCAGCGCGAAAGACAGGATCGCGCGTCCGGGAAACCGGCAGAGGGTCACAAGCCAAGCGGTCCCGGTTCCGATCACCATCGTTCCGACGCCCACCGAGAGAGCGAGCAGGAGCGAGCCACGCAGATAGTCGGGCAGCACCGTGCCGGCCAGATGGCGCCATACGTCGAACGCCGGCACAAAAACATAGGCCGCAATAACCAGAAGCGGCAGCAGCAGCACCAGAACCGTTGCAGCAACGGCCAGCGTTACCGCCCGGGGCCGGCGCATGTACCTTCGACCGATGCGCCCGGGCGGCACGCCGTCCCATGTCGCTGTCTCAGAAAACATGTGTCAGCACTTGCTGTTAGCCCGCCTTCCTGCGAGGCCATATCACAACCCGGTCAGACCGTATATGCAAGTTATTCGCAGTCGCACGCCCGCCGGGCAGCTGCACGGATATTGTCTTTTGAATCAAGCCGCTGTCAGAGCAATTGCGCCATGCGTCAAATCGCGCGCGGCGACCAGTCGGCGCCACGATCAGTCGAGGTCGTCGTCCTCGCCGTCGTCTTCCCCTTCAGGGTCGGAGTCCAGCGCCGCCGGATCGTCTCCGTTGCCGCCCTCCTCTTCGTCCTCGGCGTTCTCGCCCGGAAACATGCTGCCGGTAAGACCGAGTGCGGCGATCGCCGGCCGCTTGTCGAGCAACCCCGCCGCTCGCAGTTCTTCGACACCCGGCAAGGCGTCGAGACTTTCCAGTCCGAAATGATCGAGGAAAGCATCGGTGGTGCCCCAGGTTGCCGGACGACCCGGCGTTTCGCGATGGCCCTTCGGTTTGATCCAGCCCGCTTCGAGCAACGCCTCGAGCGTGCCGCGCGACAGGCCGACACCGCGAATCTCTTCGACTTCGGCGCGCGTGACCGGCTGGTGATAGGCGATGATGGCAAGCGTCTCGATACCGGCGCGGGAAAGCCGTCGCGTGACCTTGCGCTCCATCTTCATTTGCGGAGCCAGATCGGGTGCAGTGCGGAACGCCCATCGACCGTCGTGCCGTACAAGATTTACGCCGCGGTTGGCATAGAGCCCCTGCAACTCCTCCAGCAGTTCGCGCAGCTTGAGATCGTCCGGCACCCATTGCTTGAGCGTGTTTTCGCCCACAGGTTCAGCGGATGCGAACAGCACGGCCTCGATCAGGCGCAGTATCTCGAACCGGGAATCAGTCATTGGGGCGTGTTCCACTGGCGCCGCCGGACACGGCGCGACGGACATAGAGGGGGCCGAAGGTGCGTTCCTGTCTTAGCTGGGCCTGACCGGATCGCACGAGTTCCAGCGCGGCTGCGAAGGTCGATGCCAGGGCCGAGCGCCGACGCACGCCATAGCCGATATCCGGCGGCAGGAAGTTTGCGAGCGTTGCCCACTCGATCGTATGCCCGACCATATCACCGAGCCGCCGCAGGGCATCGTCCATCGAATAGAGATCGCTCGGGGCGATGCGAAAAA
>JBBDWW010000449.1:0-11215 GCA_040902645.1 Dongiaceae bacterium
CCCGCTATGCGCCGACCACCGGCGGGCAGCATCTGCTCGACCGGATCGACGAGACATTCGCGTATCGCAAGACGCTCTGATTCGCACTTGCAGCGGACGGCGCGAGCCCGCGGCGGCCCGTAGATACGACACCGCCGGTACAAGCCTCTTATCTTTTGTTGCGACTGCGAGATTTTGGGTCGGCGCTGTTCGCGTGTGCAGCATCGGCGGTGGTGTTTCGATTGCTGGTTACCCCCCAAATGTGTAACCTTCCTCCTTAAGGGGGAGCCGGCCGATTCTGCAATCGGCGGCGCATGCGACAGGCGAATCTGTATCCCGGGGGCGGGGCGCAGGTTCTCGACACTTGATCGCGTGGCTCGGAACTACCGATGGCGAACCCGGTCGGCCAACGATGGTGCGGTCCCGTCAACTGGGGGGAATTATGTCCGATCAACTTGCAGCGCTTACGACGATCTTCACGGAATTCTATTACTGGATCACCGTGGTCCTGATGTTCTTCATCCATATCGGTTTCTGCATGTACGAAGTCGGTGCGTCGCGACGGAAGAACCACATGCACACGCTGATGAAGAACACCATGCTGATCCCGCTGGTCACCATCACCTTCTTCTTCTTCGGCTGGTGGATCTATTTTGCCCTGCCGAACGGCCCGGGAATTACCGGCCCGCTGCTCGATGCCCCGTGGGCCGAGCCGTGGAACGAGCTGATGGGCGCGCATATGGGCGGTTCGATCGAAGGCGGCATGGACGCCGAATCGACCGCCTACTGGGCGCGTATCAACGGCGTGTTCTGGGCGGCGTTCCTGCTCTTCTCATGGACCGCAGCCTCGATCGTCTCGGGTGCCGTCATCGAGCGAATTCGTTCGGGTGCCTTCTGGCTGGCCGCCGTGCTGGTCGGATCCTGTACCTGGATCATCGACGCCGCCTGGGGTTGGCATCCGAATGGCTGGATGGTGCAGGTCCTCGGTTATCACGATGCCTATGCATCGGGCGTCATCCATGCGATCGCCGGCGGTGCCGCGCTCGCATTGCTGATCCATCTCGGGCCCCGCATCGGCAAGTTCCGTGCCGACGGAACACCGCGCAACATTGCCCCGCAGAACCCCTGGCTCATTACGATCGGTCTCTTCCTGATCTATACGGGCTTCTGGGGCTTCTACGTGGCCTGCAATATCCCGATCTTCGACGTACAGGAAGGCGACGGCGTGTTCTTCTCGGCGACCAATATCTATCTGGCGCCGACCACGCTTTCGGCCATCACGTTCAACTTCCTGATGTCACTGTCGGGCGGTCTGCTCGCCACCTACATCGTCAGCCGCGGCGATGCCTTCTGGACCTATTCCGGCGGTCTCTGCGGTATCATCGGCGCATCGGCCGGCAACGATCTGTATCATCCGATACAGGCGATGCTGATCGGCGCAATCGTACCGGTCATCTGCTACAAGCTGCATTTCTGGGTCGAACGCAAATTCAAGATCGACGACGCCGTCGGCGCCGTTGCAGTGCACGGTTATGGCGGGTTCCTCGGCGTCGTGATCGCCGGGTTCATGCTGTGGGGCTATCCGGCCTCGCCGTTCTACGACGTGACGATCAACCCGCTGGGCAATTTCATCGGCGCGATCATCATGTTCTTCGTCCTCGGCTTCGTACCCTGCTACATCCTGGGTGCGATCCTGAAGGGCGCAGGGGTCTTGCGTATCCCGCAGGAGATCGAACTGGTCGGTCTCGATCTCTCGGAATACGCAGCACGCTATGCCGACGAGGAAGCGTTGCAGCAGGCCGAAATCGAAGCGGCGCGTTCCGCCGGCCTTTTGCGATAACCGCGTTCGAATGTAAGGAGACGCAACGATGTCTACAGGCATGTTCGAAAGCTGGACCGGCGACATCCTCCAGATCGGGCCGCTCTATCCCTTCGTCGGCAGCGAGATGATTCTCGTGATCGTCGGCGTGGTGTGCTGGATCGGCTGGCATATCTGGCAGTGGCGAATGGAATCGTCGAACTATCAGGACGATCTGGCGACCTTGAAGGTGAACGACAACATGACCAAGGCGCTGCGCGGCGAAAAAGTGCTTCGCAGCATGTGAGCCTGGTTGCGGGCCAGATCGGCCCGAAACGAATGAAGCGGCCGGCCTTCGGGCCGGCGCTTTTTTCTTGCGCGGATCGATCGGCGCGTGCGCGCGTGCCGGCGCGCCCAACCGGCATTCCCCGGATTGGTTGCGGCAGAGACCGCGTTGACAGCGGCGGGAAACGGCCGGCATCATCGCCGCCGATCGGAGAGGGACTGTGATTCGAGAATTGGTTCAAGCTTGGGGACAGCGACGACGAACCCGACGCGGCGCAAGCCGCGTCGAGATACGCGCGCGTCCGGCCGGCCCGGCCTCCTGATCGACAGTCGAAGGGAGCCGGCGTGGAGCCGGCGGTGCGGTTACGCCTGACCCGTCCGCCCTCGCGAGGTTCCCCGATGATCGAATACCGGCCCGAAGCCCCCGAAGATAACGCCGCGATCGAAACCCTGCTCGATTTGACCTTCGGTTCCGAGCGTCGTCTCAAGAAATCCTATCGTTTCCGCAAGAACGTGCCGCCGCTCAACGCGCTCTGCTGGGTTGCCCACGATACTACCCACAACGGCGCGCGACTGGTCGGCACGATCCGCTACTGGCCGATCCGGGTCGGACCAGCCGGTACGCCCTCGCTGCTTCTCGGCCCGCTCGGCATTGCACCCGAGCGGCGCGGCGAAGGCATCGGCGTGACCTTGGTCATGCGCACGATGGAACTCGCCCGCCAAGCCGGCGTGCGCACCATCCTGCTGGTCGGCGATCTCGGTTATTACGCCCGCTTCGGCTTCGAACCGGCGGCGCCGCACGGCTATCGCATGCCGGGCGAAGATCCCAAGCGCCTGCAGATCGAGCCGCTGGTGCCATCGGCGCTGAGCGAAGATGCCGGCCTGCTGCGACCCGCGACACGCGCCACGATCGTCGCGCTCGATGCCGAGCATCCGACCTGGCGCTGGGTGGAACGCGCCGTCGGATAGACCAACCGGGCCCGACGCTGCAAAAGCGAAACGGGGCAAAACAAGACGACGTCAAAACAAAACGGCGGAGCCTCGCGGCCCCGCCGTTCTTCGTATCGATGCGTACTGGCGTCAGTCGCCGAGGTGGATCCAGACCGACTTGGTCTGCGTATTGAGCAGCATCGCTTCCCAGCATTTGTCGCGACCCATGCCGGACTGCTTGTAGCCGCCCCATTGCAGCGTCATGTCGCCGTGATCGAAGCAGTTGACCCAGACGATACCAGCCTGGATGTCGCGGGCCGCCTTGTGCGCGGTGTTAAGATCGCTGGTCCAGATCGACGCGGCCAGCCCATAGATCGAATCGTTGGCGATCTCGACCGCCTGATCGATCGTCTTGTAGGGCAGGATGGCGGCGACCGGACCGAAGATTTCCTCCTGCGCGATCTGCATCTTGTTCTTCACGCCGGTGAACAAGGTCGGCTCGACATAATTGCCCTTCTCGAGACCCTTCGGCACGGTGCCGCCGAATTCGAGTTTGGCGCCTTCCTTCTGGCCGATCTTGATGTAGTTGAGCACGCGCTTCTGCTGTTCGCGCGTGACCAGCGGGCCCATCGCCGTCTTCGGATCGAACGGATCGCCGGGCCGGAACTGTTTCGCCGACTTCTTCTTGAACAAGGCGACGAACTCGTCGTGGATCTTGTGATCGACCAGCAGCCGCGAGCCGGCATTGCAGACTTCGCCCTGGTTCCCGAAGATCCCGTTGATCGCGTACTGCACCGCCGTATCCAGATCGGGCGTGTCGGCGGTGATGATCTGCGGCGTCTTGCCGCCGCATTCCGTCATCACGCGCTTCATGTTGGACTGGCCGGCATAGATCATCATCAGCTTGCCGACTTCGGCCGAACCGGTGAACGCGATCTTGTCGACGTCGTTGTGCAGGGCCAGCGCCTTGCCGGCCTCTTCGCCGAGACCGTGCACGACATTGAACACGCCGGCGGGACCGCCCGCCTCCATGAACAGCTTCGCCATCAGATTGGCGGAGAGCGGCGACTGCTCGGCCGGCTTGAGGATGACCGAGTTGCCGGCGGCAAGCGCCGGCGCGGTCTTCCACGACGCCATCATCAGCGGATAGTTCCACGGCACGATGCAGCCGACGACGCCGAGCGGCTCGCGCAGAATGTAGTGGAAGGCCGAGGACGCGGTCGGCGCCACCTGGCCGTTGATCTTGTCGATCGTCTCGGCCATGAACCGGAAGGTAACCGATGAACCCGGCACGTCGCTGTTGATCATGTCCGACACGGGCTTACCCATATTGAGCACGTCGAGCACCGCGAAATCGCTGGCATGCGAATCGATCAGATCCGCGAAACGCAGCAACACCGCCATCCGGTCGCGCGGCGCCATGCGCGACCACACGCCGCTGCGAAACGCCTTGCGCGCGGCCTTCACCGCCGCGTCGACATCGTCGGCGCCCGAGCGGGCGACCTCGGCGATCACCTCGCCATTGACCGGGTTGATGGATTCGAAGGTCCGGCCTTTCTTCGCCGCGACGAACTTGCCGTCGATGAAGTTGCGGGTCTCGGGTTTGATCCTGGCCGCCAGCTTGTGCCAGTCCTTGGTCGTCATTTTCTGCAGCTTGTCGAGTTCCATTCTCGCTCCTCCTTGGTGCGCGAAACGCGCGGATGCGGATGTCGCGGCGCCGCCGCGTGCCAGACCGCGGGCGCCGTCGAAAGGCCCATTTTCCTTAGGTTTTTGGGCCCTGTTCTCCCGCCCTGTTTATAGCATCCGGATTTGACGGGTTCCTAGTGCCGCCCCTGAAAGCCACTCAATCGGCGGGGCTTTGCGCCTTCGATAGCCGCGCCAGGCGCCGCTCGCGGAGCAGCACGTAAATGCCGCTCGCCGCGATGGTGGCGGCACCCAGCAGCGTCCACAGATCGGGGAAATCGCCAAAGACCAGCAGCCCGGCAAGTATTGACCAGACGAGTTGCACATAGCCGAGCGGCGCCAGCGTCGAGGCCGGCGCGTAGGTGAAGGCACGGATCAGCACCCAGTGGCTGAGCCCGCCGAACACGCCCATCAAGGCCATCAAGGCCCAGCCCTGCCAGTCGGGCCAGATCCAGCTGAACGGGACAACGATCGACGTGACCAGGAGGCCGCCGCTGGCCGTAAAGAACAGGATGGTGACCCAGTGATCGGTCGCACCCAGGATGCGCGTCGTGATCTGGTAGAGCGAAAAGCAGAGCGCGACGACCAGCGGGAGGAACATCGCCCAGTGCACGTCGGCAAAGCCGGGCCGGATGATCGCGAACACGGCGGCAAAGCCGACCGCCACGGCGGCCCAGCGCCGCGGCCCGACCCGCTCGCCCAGCAGCAGGACAGAAAAGGCCGTCACCAAGAGCGGCGAGACGAAACCGATCGACGTCGCGTCGGCGAGCGGGATGTATTTGACCGCCAGAAAGAACGAGAAATTCGCGCCGACCAGCAGCAGTGAGCGGACGAAATGGAGCCCGACCCGCCGGGTGCGCAGCACCAGCCGCCAGCGGCCGGCGCCGAGCAGCAAGGGGAACAGCGCAAGATGGAAGAAGAACCGCGCCCAGGTGAGCTGCAGCGTGGAGTAGTCCGCGGTAAGATATTTGGCGATCGAGTCGAGGCAGACGAAGAGCGCACCCGCCAGAATCATCAGCAGGATGCCCCGGACCGGGGCAGCCCGCAGCAACTCGGTGCGCGGCGGCGCCGTCTTGGCGAGCGCCTCGCCGCCGGGTGTGTCGCTCGCCGATGCCTCGCTGTCTCTCCGTTCGGTCACCGGCCGCGTTCCCCCCGTGTGGAATTTTCAAGGCGCCCGACACGAAGCGCTGGACAAACCCATGAAGCAGGATTATGTGCGCGAAGGTTGGTGGCGGTGAACAGAAACCGTCGGGGCACGTCACCAGCCGTTAGCAGCAGGGCCCGCCGGAGTGGACTAACAGTAAGGACATGGAACCGATAGCCGTCGGGGAGGCGGCGGAACCTCCATCGAGGTTGCCCGACAATCCCCGCGTCACTGGAACTGGTCTCGCGCCCAAGACCCTGTCCACCCGGTCGGCCTTCGTGCCGGCTTTTTTCATGGGCGAACCGCAGAACGACATTCCCGCCGGAATTGAGGCCGACGCGGCAGCGCCGCCGCTCCACGACGCGGCGCAACTTGCACTGGCGCAAACCAGCCGCCTCGTTTCAAAGGCCCGCAGCGCGCCCCGGCCGCGTTTCCCGATCAGTCCCGCTTCGCATTCGTTCCGCCGCCGCTTCTTTCCGGCGGCGAGTGCGGCCGACTGGTGCGACTGGCGCTGGCAGTTCCGCAACCGGGTCAAGGATCTCGGCCGGCTGCAGCAGATACTGCAGCTCTCCGCTGACGAGGAAGCTGCCGTGCGCCAGCATAGCGGCTCGCTGCCGGTCGGCATCACGCCCTATTATCTGAGCCTGTTCGACCGCGAGGATCCGATGCAGCCGATCCGGCGCACCCATGTGCCGGTCTCGGGCGAGTATCTCAAGACGCCGGGCGAATCCGACGACCCGCTCGGCGAAGATCACGATGCCGCGGTCCCCGGCCTGGTCCATCGCTATCCCGACCGGGTGCTGTTCCTCACCACCGGCACCTGCTCGACCTATTGCCGCTATTGCACGCGCTCGCGCATGGTCGGCCATGCCGGCGGCGAGTATTCCTTCTCGATGCCGCAATGGGAGCGTGCGATCGCCTATATCGCCGCGCATCCTGAAATCCGCGACGTGCTGCTCTCGGGCGGTGACCCGCTGACCTTGGCTGACGAAAAGCTCGAATGGCTGCTCGGTCAGCTCCGCGCCATCAAGCATGTCGAGTTCCTGCGCATCGGCACCAAAATTCCGGTGGTGCTGCCGATGCGGGTGACGAAGTCGCTCGTCACGATGCTGCGCAAATTCCATCCGCTCTGGATGAGCATCCATTTCACCCATCCCGACGAGATGACGCCGGAAGTGCAGGCGGCCTGTGCGCGGCTTGCCGATGCCGGCATCCCGCTTGGCAGCCAGACGGTATTGCTCAAGGGCATCAACGACGATGTCGCGGTGATGAAGCGACTGATGCACAGCCTGCTGATGGCGCGAGTGAAGCCCTATTACCTGTATCAGTGCGATCCGATCACCGGCTCGGAGCATTTCCGCACCAGCGTCCACAAGGGGCTCGAAATCATTCGCGGCCTGCGCGGCCATACGACCGGCTATGCGGTGCCGACCTATGTCATCGACGCGCCGGGCGGCGGCGGCAAGATTCCGCTGATCCCCGATTACGTGCTCGGCCGCGAGGGCGACGAACTACTGCTCACCAACTTCGAAGGTGGCACCTATCGCTATACCGATCCCGACGGATCGGTCGGTGCCGGCCGGACCCTGGAGGGTCTAAACCGATGAAGATTGGTCTCACATTCGATTTGCGCGAACATTACCTCGCGCTCGGTTACAGCGACGAGGAGACGGCTGAATTCGACCGGCCGGACACCATCGACGCACTCGAAGCGGCGATCCGCGCGCAAGGCCATGAGGTCGATCGCATCGGCACGGTGCGCCAGCTCGCAGCCGCGCTGGTCGAGGGCCGGCGCTGGGATCTCGTGTTCAACATCTGCGAGGGTCTCTCCGGCGTCGCGCGCGAGGCGCAGGTGCCGGCTTTGCTCGATGCCTGGCACATTCCCTATTGTTTCTCCGATCCTCTGGTGATGGCGCTCACGCTCGACAAGGCGATGGCGAAGCGCGTCGTCGCGCATGAAGGTGTACCGACCGCCGGTTTCGCGCTGGTCGAAACGATGTCGGATCTGGCACGGATCGATCTCTCCTTCCCGCTCTTCTGCAAGCCTTATGCCGAAGGCACCGGGAAGGGCATCGGCCCGATGTCGCGCGTCGAGGACAAGGCGGCGCTGGCGCGGACCTGCGAGACGCTGCTCGCGCGTTTCCGCCAGCCGGTGCTGATCGAAACCTATCTGCCCGGTCGCGAGTTCACCGTCGGCATCGTTGGCAGCGGGTGCGACGCCGCGTCGATCGGTGTGATGGAGATCGCACTTGCCGAGGACGCCGAGGCCGGCGCCTATGGTTACGCCAACAAGGAGGAATGCGAGCGCCGTATCCATTATCGCCGCGCCGACGATCTGGAGGCGTTGGCGGCGGCACAGGTCGCGCTCGATGCCTGGCGCGCGCTCGGCTGCCGCGATGGCGGCCGCGTCGATATCAAATCGGACGGTGCCGGCAAGCCGCATTTCCTTGAGGTCAATCCGCTCGCCGGCTTGCATCCCGAGCATTCCGACCTGCCGATTCTCGCAGCCCTGCACGGCATCGATTACGACAGCCTGATCGGCCGCATCCTCGCCTCGGCGATCGGCCGGCACGGGCTCGCCCGACCGGCGATCGCGGCGGAGTGACGTCGATGGAGAATTCGCGTACGCGGCGCACCAATCCGAAGAGGATCGTGATCCTCTATGGCGCGGTCGGCGCCGATGCCGGACCCGACGAACAAGACGTGCTGGCCGAGGTGGATTGCATCCAGCACGCTCTCGCTTCGCTCGGCTATCAGCCGGTGCTGGTGCCATTGACACTCGACCTCGAAGCGGCGCGGCGGCGTCTGCTGCATGCGCGGCCGGCTTTGGTGTTCAACCTGGTCGAATCGCTCGACGGCAACGGCGCGCTGATCCATCTCGCAACGGCGTTGCTCGACGCGCTCGGGGTCGCCTATACCGGTGCCCGCACCGAAGCGATGTTTCTCTCCTCTTCCAAGCTGGTCGCGAAGCGGACGATGCGTGCCGCCGACATTACGACCGCGCCCTGGTGGGAACCGGAGGGCGGATCGGAGCTGCCGGATTTCGCCGGCCCCTATATCGTCAAATCGGTCTGGGAGCATGCCTCGATCGGCATCGACGACGCATCCGTCACATCCGACCGGCGCGTCGCGGCCTCGGTGCTGCGCAAGCGCCGCCGCGCGCTCGGCGGCCAATGGTTCATCGAGCGTTACATCGAGGGCCGCGAATTCAATATCGGATTGCTGGACGGGCCCGAGACCGGCATGACCGCGCCGCAGGTGCTGCCGATCGCCGAAATGCGCTTCGTCGATTTTCCGCCCGGCAAGCCGCGCATCGTCGGCTATACCGCAAAGTGGCATGACGGCTCGTTCGAGGAACAGAACACGCAGCGCGATTTCGGCTGGTCCGACGCCGAACCAGACCTGCTGGCGCGGCTCGAACAGATCGCGCGCAGCACCTGGCGCCTCTTCCGCATGAGCGGCTACGCGCGCGTCGATGTGCGCGTCGATGAAACCGGCGAGCCCTTCGTGCTGGAGATCAACGCCAATCCCTGCCTGTCGCCCGATGCGGGCTTCATGGCGGCAGCCGAACGCGTGGGCCTCAGGCCCAACGATGTCGTCGGGCGTATTCTGGCCGCAACGAAACCCGCGGCACCAATGCGCCGCGCCATCGCCCCGATCGAATCGACGTCCGCCATCCGGCCGCATTGATGCGCGATGCGGCAAAGCCGGGCGCACATAAACTGCGCGAGACCTGCAACGCACAGGACCCCGCCCGGGTCGAAGCTTTGTTGCGCAGCGCCGACGTCTTCTCCGCCGAGGAAATCGCCATCGGCCGCGAGCTGGTCGAGGAGCGGCTGCGGCGCGGTGCCGCCAGCGACTATGAATTCCGCTTCGCCGATCACGGCGGCGATGTGGACGGTAATCTGGGCGGCTATTGCTGTTTCGGGCCGATTCCGCTCACGCAGAGTGCCTGGGATCTCTACTGGATCGCGGTCGATCCGGCGGCGCGCGGGCAAGGCATCGGGCGTGTGCTGATCGATGCGCTGCATGACGCCGCGGCGAATGAAGGCTGCCGCGCGATCTATATCGATACGTCGTCGCGGCCCGATTACGCGCCGGCGCACCGACTCTACGCGGCCGCCGGCTATCGGGTCGCTGCGCGTCTCACCGATTTTTATGCGCGGGGCGACGACAAGCTCATCTTTACGCGCGCCATCGACACATCGACGGCAGGGTAGCGAACGCAGCCCGTCCCGGTTTACGGATCATTATTGTCCTGACTGTCGCCTTGGGTCCTGACCGAATCGATCGGGCCGCCGCTGGCGGTCTCGCCGTCGCGCTGGTCGGGATGATCCACCGTGATATCGCCGAAGCGGCTGCTGACGCCGGAGCAATTGCCGTAGGCGATGCCGGAACCGCCGGCCTCGATCACCTCGGTATCGCCGCCGCAGGAAATCATTTCGACCAAGCCCTGTTCGACATAGAGCAGCACGTTGTTCGCGGCATCGATGATCAGGCGGAAGATCGTGCCGCGGATCTCGAGTGTCGCGGCGGGCGTGACGAGCTGGTACCCGTCCTTGTTCTGCATGTCGCCGGAGACGAACCGGAACACGCCCTTGCCGAAGGTGATGACGGCATCGCCCGTGCTCTGCGCTGGATCGTAGACGAAGCGATCGAGCACGACCTCGGAGTTGCTGCCGACGCTGAGCCGCGTTCCGTCGAGGAATTCGAGCTCGGTCCATTCGTCCGCCTCGGTCTGCACCGCTTCCTCGGCGAACACGACATTGTTCCAGTGCAGGTCGCGCACTTCGCCGCCGACGCGCGTGCCCTCGGCGCCGCGATATTCGCGCTCGAAGACGGTACCGATTTGCGGCTCCGCCAGCGCCGGCGTCGCGGCCAGCAAGGCGATTGCCGCGCTGCCGGCCAGCCAATTCATCCTGTGCATTCGGTTTCCCCCTGGTGGCGACCCGATCGGATTTGCGTGACCGCGTCATCCCGTCTTGGTACGGGCCTCAAAAACGCCGTCCCATCCCGCCGGTGGCGGGGCGCCGTCATATGCGGCGATGCGATCCTCATACAGATCGTAAACCGGGGCAAGCGCCGGCGCACTTTGGCGGCCCGCCTGGATTGCCGCCCGGGCCGCGTCCCAATTGCGATTCCGGTAGGCATCGAGCATGGCCACAAATTTCGCCCGCGCCGTGGTGAAGCCCGGGGTCTTCGCAAAGGCCGCATCGCCCAGAAGCGCATGGATCGCTTCCGGCTGCGCGCGGCCCTTGACCCGCACGCGATCGATCTCGACCAGCGCAAAATCGGGTGCCGAAGCCGCCGTCGCGGTACCGATGACGATGTCGGTACCGTAGAGTCGCGAGAGGCTTTCCAGACGCGAGGCGAGATTGACGCTGTCGCCCAGCACC
>JBBDWW010000450.1:0-11176 GCA_040902645.1 Dongiaceae bacterium
GAAGCGCGCATCGCAACGCCCCTGACGCTGCGTAATGCGCGCGCCGACGAGGCGACCGATACGGGTCCCGGCATGCCGATCTACGGCCATATCCACGATATCTGCCGCTCGATCTATGCGGTCGCCGCTTCCGATCCGGTCGGCGCCTGCGATTGCATGACGCCGATCCTGATCGAGCGCCTCACGCCCGAGGCGCGCGCGAAGATCGACGAAAATCCCGATCAGCTTCCTTTCGGGTCGACTCTGTTCCGCGATGCGACGCCCGAGGAAGAGACGCGGCAGAAGGCGTGCGTGGAGTAAGAGGCAGCGATTCCACCACAGAGGCACAGAGGAATTTGAAGTCCGGAAGGATTCTCATCTTGCTCTGTGTCTCGCGCGTCTGGGGTGAATTGTTCCTTGGTCCTCATCCTGAGCTCGTCGAAGGATGGGGCATTCCCTCGGCCCTCGTGGTTCGACGAGCTCACCATGAGGGCCGCGGAGCGAAGAAAAAGCGGCAATGGCGCCCGCTACTTACAACCGCCGGAACAGGCCCGGGTAGTCGGTGACGAACTGATCGCGATCGAGCCCGATCTCGGCGCGGAAATCGCCGCCGCCATCCTCGAAGAGGGCGCGGCTCCCCGATGATCCCGGCGTCAGCGGCGTGTAATGTTGCGGCGCCTTTTGCATCGCGAGCGTCGGGCCGGTAACCCAGAGCACATTGATCGTTTCGCGCGCGCCCGGCTTGAGCCCGCTGGCACGCAGCGCCAACCGCCGCAGCGGCAGCGTGTTCGTCAGCGGGGTCGCCCAGAGATCGATATCGATGCAGCCATCGAAGGCTTCGATCCGGTCGCCATGCTCGTCCTTCCAGCGTCCCTTGCCGTCGCTGCGCAGGATGCGCGTCGTCTCCGGCGCATCGCCGATCTGCGCCTCGAGCACCGCCTTGCGCGTGCACCAGCCGGAATCGGTCTTGAGCTTGTAAGTGAGGCGATAGGGCTTCCCCGCTCGCGCCCGTCGGTCGTGATGCCCATCGCGAGCCCGTGCATGACATAGCCATTGTCGACCTCGTCGCTGCGCAGGCGGCATTGCTCGATCCCCGGCCCTTCGGCGGCCGCCCAGTAAAAAGCGCGATCGAGTTTGACGAGCTTGTTCATGGCAGCAAAACCGTCGAGCCGGTTGTCTTGCGGGCTTCAAGATCGCGTTGCGCCTGTGCCGCCTCTTTCAGCGGGTAGGTCTGATTGATCTCGATCTTCACCGCGCCCGATTTGACCACATCGAACAGGGCGTTCGCGCAGGCGAGCAGATCCTCGCGCGTCGCGGTATAGCTCGCGAGCGTCGGGCGCGTCAGATAGAGCGACCCTTTCTGCGAGAGCAGCAAAGGCTTGATTGGATCGGCCGCACCGGACGCATTGCCGAACGTGACCATCATGCCGCGCGGCTGGAGGCAATCGAGCGAATCGAGAAACACGTCCTTGCCGACGCCGTCGAACACGACCGGAACGCCCTTGCCGCCGGTCAGCTCTTTCACGCGGGCGACGAAATTCTCTTCGCGATAGAGGATCGGATGATCGCAGCCATGCGCTTTCGCCAGGGCTGCCTTTTCTTTCGAGCCGACGGTGCCGATCACCGTGGCGCCGAGATGCTTCAGCCACTGGCAGGCGATAAGCCCGACGCCGCCGGCCGCGGCATGGAACAACACCGTCTCGCCTTTTTTGACCGGATAGGTGCGGCGGATCAGATACTCGGCCGTCATGCCCTTGAGCATCATCGCGGCCGCTGTCCGATCGTCGATCGCATCGGGCAGCTTGATCAGCGTCGCTGCCGGCATGATGCGCGCTTCGGCATAGGCGCCGAGCGGCCCGCCTTCATGCGCGACGCGATCGCCCGGCTTCACCTCGGTGACGCCCGGCCCAATCGCCTCGACCACGCCCGCGGCCTCGAAACCGATGCCCGAGGGCAGTTTGGCGGGGTAGAGCCCGGTGCGCACATAGATGTCGATATAGTTGAGCCCGACCGCCTTGTTGCGGATCAGTGCCTCGCCCGGCCCCGGCACGCCGGGGTCGACTTTCTCCCAGCGCAGCATTTCGGGTCCGCCAGTCTCGTAAAATCGGAACGCGTGGGTCATGGCGCTATCTCCCGGGCCGTTCGGATGACGTTGGTGTCGGATTGACGCCGAGATTATCGGCCGGCCGGCTTATTGGCTACCGGCGGAGGGGCGTCCGCGATCGGTCAAAGAAGCGGCAGAGCGGCGGGCGTGCGGGCGACGCGGCGGGGCTGGGCGCCTCAGCCTGTTTCCGCGGGCTGTCCCGTACCGGCTTCGACCAAAGCGCGCAGGGAATCCGTAATGAAGAAGCGCCAGGCACTCGAGCATGCGCCGTGGCATTCGAGCGGCACCAGACCGACATGATGAAAAGTCAGCTCGGTCGCGTCGGCCTGCGCTGCGAGGTCGAACCGGATCCGGGTGCCGGCCCAATCGTGCAGATCGGCATAGCCGCTGTCCGGCGGATGCGCGCAGTCGAGCATGGTCCATTCGACGCGTTTCGGCGGATCGAGGGCCGTGATGGTTGCGCTGGCATCAAATCGGTTGGTTGGAAACGGAAACTCGGCCCGGCCGCCGATCTGCGCGTCCATCCGGCAGAGTGCGGTCCACCATCGCCGCACGCCCGCCTGCGTGGCGATCAGCGGATAGATGCGCTCCGGGGTGTCCGGCAAAGTTACCACGAGGCGGAAATCGGCGGGCGTTTCGGGGGTGCGGTCGAGCATCCGTGCTTCCTGCTCGAGGATCGAACTCCAGCCGCCGGCGTGCAGTGCGCGCGATTGTGCATGCGGCAATCGCTCCTGCGTGAGCGTCAGGACGGTGGTGTCGCCGTGCGGTTCAAAGAGCAGACTGACGATCGTATCGCCGTCGGTTGCGGGTGAGTTCCAGGTGAAGACCAGACGTTTCGGCCGATCGATCGTGAGATAGCGGCCGACATGGCGGAACGACTTGCCGTCTCTGATCATCTCGATCAGGAACGCACCGCCCTCGTGCGGTGCGACTTCGACCCGGCTGAGCGTGATGCCATGCGGTGTCAGGAACCGGCGCAGCGTGTTGGGGTCGAGCCAGGCATCGAAGGCCGGTTCCGGCGCACAGCGCAGGCGTTGCTTCAGGACCAGCAGATTGTCATCGGGTTCGACGGCGTCGGCCATGCGGTTTGCTCCGTTTCTTCGATTGTTGCGGCGCGGCCTCGACGATTTGGCGATAGGCTTCGCGCCGCTCGGTCCAGTAGCGCCGCTGCCGGTCGATCCAGGAAAGGCCGGGATCGATCGCCGAAAGATCGGCCTCGATCCAATGATCGCGCCCCTCGATCCGACGCGTCACAAGGCCGGCTTCCTCGAGCACGCGCAGATGCTTGGAAATTGTGTTGAGCGAGAGATCGAACGGTGCCGCGATCTCGGTCACGCGCATCGCACCGCCGGCCAGCTGCTCGAGCAGGGCGCGACGGGTTTCGTGCGCCAGGGCGGCGAAAGCGAGGTCGAGCTGCGTGTTGCGGTTTTGCATCGTTAATATTCACCCTATTGGATGAATATCATGCAAGTCTCCGCCCAGGTCAAGTCGCCATATCGGGCGGCGCGACCGGCCTCCGATCCGGTTGCTCGCCCAGCGCGCGAATTTCGGCGGCGACCATCCGTTGCAGCCGCCAGAGATTGCGATCGCGGATGCCGAGCGCATCGAGATGCGCGACCGTCTGATAGAGATAAGCGGCACCCGATCCCCAATGGCCGGCCGCGCGCGCGAGGATGCGCGCGACATCCTCGTGCGTGAGCTTGCCGCAGTAATTGTTGCCCTTCGGATTGGCGGTGAAAGCAAGCGCGCGCTGCGGTCCGGTATCGGCTTCGACGTCGAGCCAGCGCGGCATGTTGGCGGGCGGCTTCGAACTCATCTCGCGGCGCAGCAGCCGGTTGAGCTGCGCCGTGATGTCGCGTTCCGGCAGACGATTGAGGACGCCGTTGCAGCAGCCGCCGCGATCGAGCGACATCATAAGGCCCGGCTGCTCGCGTGTGCCGCGCCAGCGCGTGAGCCGGAGGCAGAACGAACGATGCCAGCCATGCGCAACCGCGCGCGTCTGGTTCTCGATCTCGAACTCCGGTTTCCAGATCAGCGACCCGTAGGCGAAGACATGCAGCCGCTCCGGCCGGTATTGCGCCAGCAGATCGGCGATCGCCGCGTCGTAATCCGCATCGGCGAACTGCGCGATGCCGGGCATCGGACCCGGATCGGGCTCGCGCCGCTCGACCCGCGCGACCAGGTCTTCGGTCAGGTCCATCGCGGCGCGGCGGTCAGGCGCTGCCAGAGAGGCCATCAGCCGGGAAACCGGGTCGGTCGCAGGGGGTGGGGGCCGGTGGTCATGGGCGGCAAGGCTACGGCCAGGCCGCGCCGGCTGGCAACCGGGCACGGCGGGCGGCGTGCCCCGGAAACAACCGGAAATGGCGGATTTAATAACTGGGTATTCACCCCGAATGCCTAATCGGTTAGGCATTCGGGATGCGTTCGCGGTCCGCCCGGGTCATTCCGTTTTCCGCATCGTTATCGCGGCGCCGACGGCATCTGTTTACCAAGCGCCGGCGGCGGCATCTGTTTTCAGCGCGCCGCCGACCGTTCCCGTTCTCCGGACCAATTCTTATCCTCGCGGGCGCGCTGGCCTTCTGGCTGACGATCTCGCCCGCGGCGCCCGCCATCTGGTCCGATTTCTGGTCCGGCCTTGCGTCTGTCATCGCGACCGGCGAATGGCCCGACCGGCCGGCCGAGATCGCGGCGGCGACCTCCCTTCCGTCCGCCGCGGACGGCGTGATCGCGGGCCGCGCGACGATCATCGATGCCGATACGATCGACATTCACGGCGCGCGGATCCGGCTGCATGCCGTCGACGCGCCGGAATCGGCACAGCTTTGTTATGTCGGATCGGATGCGGTGCGTTGCGGGCAGCGCGCGGCGATGGCGCTCGATGGCTGGATCGCCGCGCGCACCGTCCTCTGCATCAAACGCGATGTCGATCGCTATGGCCGCATCGTCGCGACCTGCACGGTCGGCGGCGAAGACATGGGCGCATGGCTGGTGCGCAACGGGCATGCGGTCGCCTATCGCGACTATGGCAGGGACTATGTCTGCGAAGAAGCCGAAGCCGCACGCGAGAAACGCGGCGTCTGGGCGATGCGCTTCATCGAGCCGTCCGCCTGGCGGCGTCTCTCGGCCGACGAGAAACGCGAAATCCCGACCGGCAGCTACGATCCGGGCTGGTCGTTAGGCTGCGGATAGCGAGCGCTAGGGTCTCGAGGTGAATCGACCATAGGCCCAGCAGGCCATCAACAATCCGAGCGCGAGCAGGAACATCCCGATGCCCTGCTCTGCGTGAACCGGATCGACGCGCGCGTCGCGGTCGAGCCGCCCGAACAGAAGCCCGAGCGCGATCCAGCTCGCGATGTAATGCACCAGCCATAGTGCGAAGATGAGTTTCGGATTGGCGTCGGCCAGCCGATAACGAAGCCCGCGCGCGCGACCGAAGCGCGGTGCCTGCTGCAGGATCAGGAGATACATCGCAACGGCGGCGATAGCGGTGCCGATCCGCAGCGACGCGATTAAGATCGATCTCGAAGGGTCGGCACCGGCCGCAGGATCGATGCCGAAGTACAGGATGGCTGCCGCCGCCGGGCTGAACAAGACGAGAATTCCCGTCGACCAGAGCAGGACGCGCAGGGTGCGGCGCGGCGGATCGATTGCTTCCCGGGGTCGACGCAACGCCATCGGCTCCAATCCCTACAACAGCATCGCGCCTTCATGCCGCAATAGCGCGAGCTTGGTCTCGACGCCGCCCGGTGCCGAAAAACCGCCGAGCGCGCCGCCGGCCGCGAGCACGCGATGGCAGGGCTGGATGATCGGAATCGGATTGCGCCCGCAGGCCTGGCCGACTTCCTGTGCCATCACCTTGTGCGCGGGATCGCTGACCGCGCGCGCGATCTCGCCGTACGAGCGCGTTTCGCCGAACGGGATTGCATTCATCAGCGCCCAGATCGCGCATTCGATCTCGCTGCCCTGGGGCGCGAGCTTGAGATCGAAATCTTTCAGCCCGCAATAGAAATAGGCATCGAGTTGGGTCGCAGCCGCGACCAGCAGCGGCGTTTCGCTCTGCGCGCCGAACGCCTCACCGAAACGCAAGGCGACAATCGCGCCATCCTCTTCGGCGACGGTCAACGGCCCGAGCGGCGATTTTACGGTGAGTTCGGCTCGCATGATCTGGTCATCCTATCGGTGCGCCATCGGCGCGCGTCCCGTTTCTTGCGGGCTATTCAACACCCCCTCACCCAGCTTCGGGTAAGGCGCGACGCCGCGGTCCGCCGCGGCCGACCGCGGCAACGCCACGCCAACCCTTCGCATCCCTCTCCCCCTTTCAGGGGGAGAGGGTAGGGTGAGGGAGCGGTGCGATATCGCATCGTGAAACCACCCGCCCATCTTTCAATCCCTCACGCAAATTCGAGTGCGCGGGCGAGCCCGTCCGGATCGGTGATCGGCAGCGAGCAGGTCTGCGCGCGGCAGACGAAGGCCGCAGCGCGCGGCGCGCTCCCGGTGGAAGCCGCAGGCGGTTTCTTGCCCTTCGCCGGATGGCCGGCCGGCAAGGTTTCGGTGTCGGCGACGATCTGCAGCACACGATCGGGCAGCGACTGGCCATAGACCGAGGTGGCGAGCGCCGCGATCTCGGCACTGCCGGCGGCGCCGGTCAATACGATCTGCAGCCCGTTCTGCAAGGTCTCGTTCGCGTTCAGCAATGCTGCCATCGCGATCGCTCGCTGGTTTGCCTCACCCGCGAACGCATCGATCGTACCTTGCGCACGCGTGCGATATTTGTCGTCGCCGGTCAAATAGAAAAGCCGCGCCAGCACGCCGGCCATGGCGCCGTTGCCGCCCGGCGTTGCGCCGTCGATCGCCGTCTTGGTGCGCAAAATGAGATCGCCCTGATCGTCGGCGGTCAGGAAATAGCCGCCATTCCCGGCATCGCGATAGTGACGCTCGACCGTCTCGGCCCAGCGGATCGCCTGATCGAGGAAGGTCGTATCGCCGCCGGCGCCGGCGCCCGCTTGCCCGACTGCCGTTTCGCGGCTCATCGCTTCATGCAGCGCAAGGGCGGCGCGGATCATCTGCGCATAATCGTCGAGCGTCGCCGCATGCCCCGCACGTCCCGCGCGCCAGCTATGGCGCAGCCGCCCGCTTTGCTGCATCTGCGTGCAGACGAACGAGAACGCCGAGAGCGCGGCCGTCAGCCAGCGCCGTTCGCCGAACACGCCGGCCGCATTCGCCAGCGCCGCGATCGTCATGCCGTTCCAGTCGGCCAACACCTTGTCGTCGAAGCCGGGCTTGACGCGGTTTTCGCGCGCGGCAAAAAGGATCGCGCGGCTCTGCGCGAGCTTCGCCTCGGTTTCGTCGTCGCGCAGCTCGGGCACGTAGCGCCGGTTGAGGATGTTGCTTTCCTCCCAGTTGCCGTGCGCGGTTACGTCGTAGATTTCCTTGAACAACCGTGCGTCGTGACCGAGCAGCGCGTCGATCTCGCTCTCGTGCCAGACATAGAACTTGCCCTCGACTCCTTCGCTGTCGGCATCGAAGGACGAGGCGAAGCCGCGCGTGCCGTCGCTTGCGGGCGCTGCCTTCATCTCGCGCAGCACCCAGTCGGCGGTCTCGCGAACGCGCTGCGCATAGAGCGGCTCTTTCGTTTCCTGGAAGGCGTGCGTCAGGAGGTCGATGAGCTGTGCGTTGTCGTAGAGCATTTTCTCGAAATGTGGCACCAGCCATTCGTCGTCGACCGCATAGCGCGCGAAACCGCCGCCGAGATGATCGTAAATGCCGCCCTGGCTCATGCGCGTCAGCGTGCGCAGCACGGCATCGCGATGACCGGTCTCGCCGCTGCGCTTCCATGAGCGCCACATCAGCTCGAGCAGCGAGCATTGCGGAAATTTCGGCGCGCGGCCGATCCCGCCATGCACCGGATCGAACTCGCGCATCAATTTGCCGGCGATCGTGTCGGTGATGGCGCGGCTGATGCCTTTGCCCGGCTTCGGCGCCGAGAGCTGTTCCAGCGCGCTCTTCAACGCCGTCACGTTATGGCCGACCGCATCCGGCTCGTCGCGATATTTCTGCGCGACCAGCCGCAGCACGTCGGCGAAGCCCGGCCTTCCATAGCGCGGCTCGGGCGGGAAATAGGTGCCGCCCCAGAACGGTTCGCCCTTGGGCGTGAGGAACATCGTCAACGGCCAGCCGCCCGCCTGGCCGAGCAAAGCGAGCGCGGTCTGATAGATCTGGTCGACATCGGGCCGTTCCTCGCGATCGACCTTGATCGGCACGAACAGCTCGTTCATCACCGCGGCGATCGCGTCGTTCTCGAAGCTCTCATGGGCCATCACATGGCACCAATGGCAGGCGGCATACCCGACCGAGAGCAGGATCGGTTTGTTGCCCTGTTTCGCGGCGTCGAACGCGGCTTCGTTCCAGCCCTGCCAATGCACCGGATTGTCGGCATGCTGCAGCAGATAGGGGCTGGTCTCGTGACCGAGATTGTTGCCCCCGAGCTTGCCGGCCCCAAGTTTGCCGGAGGCGACAGCGCCGGTCGCTTTCGTCTCAAAGCGGGCGGTTTCGAGCGCCGCTTCATTCGAATCGGGTGCGGCGGTGTCGATAGCGGGCGTTTCCGCGCGATCGGCGACCGTCTCCTCCGTCCCGGCGCCGGATACGCCTTTCTTGCGTCCGCCGGCCGGCTTGCGGCTGCGGGGCTTCTTCGCGGACTTGCTGACGCTCTTGCGGTTGGCCGGCATGAATACTCCGATGGCGGGGCGGCGGGGGAGAACGCCCGCCCCGATCCGCCATACTTGGCCAGCGGACTGGCGCTGCACAACCCGCCCACGTTACCCGTCCACCGCTGCGAATCCCGCGCGGCTGCCATCTCTATCCGGCCTCGATCGGGCGGTCGCTATGGCCGCCCGATGGCGGCCGCGATACGATCCGCCGCAATCGTCGGCGCGGTTTCGCCGGCCCGCCGCGCCAATCCCGGGAGATGCGATTCTATGTACGGATTTGAGCCGACCGAGGAACAGCGCGCGATCGAGGCGATGGCGCGCGGCTTTGCGGCCGAGCGGCTCGCCCCGCACGCCGTCGCCTGGGACCAGGCGAAGCATTTCCCGATCGACGTGCTGCGCGAGGCGGCCTCGCTCGGCATGGGCGGCATCTATGTCGACGAGGCGCGCGGCGGGACGGGGCTCGGTCGGCTCGATGCGACCCTCATCTTCGAGGCGCTGGCGCATGGCTGTCCGACCATCGCGGCCTTCCTCTCGATCCATAACATGTGCGCCTGGATGATCGACGCGTTCGGCAACGATGCGCAGCGTGCGCGCTTCCTGCCGGGGCTTTGCTCGATGGCAACGATCGCGAGCTATTGCCTGACCGAACCCAATGCCGGCTCCGATGCGGCGTCGCTCGCGACGCGCGCCCGGCGCGAGCGTGACGAGTATGTGATCGACGGCAGCAAGTCGTTCATCTCCGGCGGCGGCGTGTCCGATCTCTATCTGGCGATGGTGCGGACCGGCGGACCGGGCGCGCGCGGCATTTCCACGCTGCTGGTCGAGAAAGGCACGAAGGGCCTTTCCTTCGGCGCCAACGAACGCAAGATGGGATGGAATGCGCAACCGACCGCGCAGGTCATCTTTGAGAATTGCCGCGTGCCGGCAGCGAACCTTGTCGGCACGGAGGGCGCCGGCTTTCGATACGCGATGCAGGCGCTCGATGGCGGCAGGCTCAACATGGCGGCCAGTTCGCTGGGTGCGGCGCAGGAAGCGCTCGATCGCACGCTCGTCTACATGCGCGAGCGCGAAGCCTTCGGCCAGCGGCTCGATTCGTTCCAGGCGCTGCAATTTCGCCTGGCCGACATGGAAACCGAGCTCGAGGCGGCGCGCGTGTTCCTGCGTCAGGCAGCCTGGAAGCTCGATCGCGGCGACAGCGATGCGACCGCGCATTGCGCGATGGTCAAGCGCTTCGTCACCGACATCGCCTTCCGCGTCGCGAACGAGGCTTTGCAGCTTCATGGCGGTTACGGCTATCTCGCCGATTTCGGGCTCGAGAAGATCGTGCGCGATCTGCGCGTCCATCAGATTCTCGAAGGTTCGAACGAGATCATGCGGGTGATTATCGCCCGCGCGATGCTGGCGCGCGGGTCGGAATGACCGATCTTGTCGTTCGCATCGAGGGTGCGGCGGGGCGCATCACGCTTAACCGACCCGATGCGCTGAACGCGCTGACGCATGCGATGGTGCGCGACATGCATCGCGCGCTCAACGAATGGCGCGACGATCCCAGCGTTACCCGCATCGTCGTCAACGGGACCGGCGAACGCGCCTTCTGCGGCGGTGGCGATATTCGTTTTCTCTACGATCATGGCCGCAGCGATCCCGCATCCTGCCGCGAATTCTGGCGCGACGAATATCGGCTCAATGCCGCGATCGCGCGTTACCCGAAACCCTATATAGCCTTGATGCGCGGCATCGTGATGGGCGGTGGCATCGGCGTTTCCGCGCACGGGTCGCACCGCATCGTTACCAACAACTCTCTGCTGGCGATGCCCGAAGTCTCGATCGGCTTTCTGCCGGATGTCGGCGGTTCATTGTTGCTCGCGCGTGCACCCGGCGCGCTCGGCATTTATCTCGGCCTCACCGCCGCACGCTTCGGGGCGGCCGATGCGATCCGTGCCGGTTTCGCCGACTACTTCGTGCCGGCGCGCGATCTGCCGGCCCTGGTCGAGGCGCTGGTCGCCGGCGAGCCGATCGACGAATTGCTCGAGGATTTGTCTGCCGACACCCCGCCCGGCCCGCTCGGCCGCCGCATCGCCGATATCGACCGCATCTTCGCCGCCGGCACGCTGGACGAACTGATCGCGCGGCTCGAAGCACAGCGCGCCGACACAAGCGATGAAGGCGCGCGCGATTTCGCTTCCTTCGCGCTCGACGGCATCCGGCGCAACGCGCCCTTGTCGGTCGCCTGTGCCTTCCGGACGATCAAACGGGCGCGTGCTTTCGCGACGATCGAGGAGGCCTTGTGTCTTGAATATCGTTTCGCCTGGCGCTCGATCGAGCGCGGCGATCTCTATGAGGGAATTCGCGCCGCGATCCTCTCGCGCGATGTACCGCCTGCCTG
>JBBDWW010000451.1:0-1646 GCA_040902645.1 Dongiaceae bacterium
GCGCCGGCCAAATTCTATTCGGGGCCCGGTGATTTCGGCGCCGCGGTGCGCGCAAAGCCTTCAGAAGGCTGCGTCGTAGGCGCGTTCCAGCATTCGCCGGCATTCCTCGGCCTGCAGCCGGGCACTCGCTTCGCCGCATAGCTCGGCGATGTCGCGAAGGTCGCGGATTGCCGCGTCGACGGCGGTCAGAAGGTCAACGTCCGGAGCCTCGTCATATGCCTCAACTCGCGTCGGAAACTGGATAATCTCGGCCATGTTACGCGTCCCTGCCGACGAATCAGTACGGTCGGTAGAGACCATTCCGCCAGCAAACGGTTAGCGCCCGGTATACGGCGGGATCAGCCAGCCCTTACCAGCCCGCCCTGATGGCCGCCGCACCGAGAATCCGGCCGGGCAGACCGCCTTCGCTCTCGGTCTGCAGGAGGACCGCGCAGTTCCTGACCTTGGCCTGCTTGATCTCGCTCTTCGGAAGGTCGACCGTCATCGGCTCACCCTTCCACATCGCGATCGGGCGCAGCTTCCTGACGACGTTCGAATAGGTGATGGTCCGGCCGGTGTTCTCGCCGCGCTCGATCGGGACGGTCACCGCGGGGTCGTACATCACCAGCCACAACGTGGCGTGCGGCAGGTCGACCGCTGCCGTTGCGCCGATCTCGACGGAGAGCGAGTCGCCGGACATCGACAACCCGACCGGTACGGTCAGGCCGTCCGGCTCGTCGTGCAATGCCGCTTCGATCGCAGCGCGGTTCGATCCAACGACGTGGGTGCGCCCGTCGATGACCGCCTGCGGCGTGTAGACCTGACCGTCGCCGCGGGCGAGCGCGTAGTTGCGCTGGCGCTCGGTATTGTCGTGGCTGGCGAGCGTGTCTTTCCAGCCGAGCATGTCCCAGTAGTCGACGTTGAACGACAGCGCGAGGATGTCGTCGCGATCGGCGTACTCGGCGAGCAGCGCGTCGGCGGGCGGGCACGACGAACAGCCCTGGCTGGTAAACAGCTCGATGACGGCGCGCGTCTCGGCCTGGGCAATCCCGCCGCCGGCGAGTGTCGCGCCGAGGGCGATCGCGGTTGTCATGCGCCAGAGGGTCACGAATTTGCGTTCCAGATACATTGCGCCCCGTCCCGGCGCCGATCCGCGGAAGCTAGGCCTGAGCCGGCTCAAGTTCGAGTCACGTTCGGGTGACCCCCCACGTGCGTGCCGCCACGGCCTCAACCGGCCAGCTGGCGCAGGACATACTGCAGAATGCCGCCATGCCGGAAATACTCAAGCTCGTCGAAAGTATCGATGCGGCAGGTGAGGGGTACCTTGACGGTCGTGCCGTCGGTCCGGGCGATGTCCGCCTCCAGCATCTGCCGCGGTGTCAAATCGTCCCCGGCGAGGCCGACGATCGAGACGGTCTCGGCGCCGGTCAGACCGAGCGACTGCCACGACGTGCCTTCGGCGAAGGTCAGCGGCAGGACACCCATGCCGACAAGATTTGAACGATGGATGCGTTCGAAACTCTCGGCGATGACGGCGCGTACGCCGAGGAGCAGGGTTCCCTTGGCCGCCCAGTCGCGCGACGAGCCGGTGCCGTATTCCTTGCCGGCGAACACGACGAGCGGCACGCCTTCCGTCTTGTAGCGCATGGCGGCGTCATAGATCGGCA
>JBBDWW010000452.1:0-11093 GCA_040902645.1 Dongiaceae bacterium
TCGTGCATATCATCGGGCCGGAACAGGGCATGACCCAGCCCGGCATGACGATCGTCTGCGGCGACAGCCACACCTCGACGCATGGCGCGTTCGGCGCGCTCGCCTTCGGCATCGGCACCTCCGAGGTGGAACATGTGCTGGCAACGCAGACGCTGATCCAGACGCCGGCGAAGAACATGCGCATCTCGGTCGACGGCAAACTGCCGCTCGGCGTCACCGCGAAGGATGCGATCCTTGCCATCATCGGCAAGATCGGCACCGCCGGCGGCACCGGTCATGTCATCGAATATGCCGGCGATGCGATTCGCGCGCTCTCGATGGAAGGGCGCATGACGGTCTGCAACATGTCGATCGAGGCCGGCGCGCGCGCTGGTCTCATCGCGCCGGACGACACGACATTCGACTATCTGAAGGGCCGCCCGATGGCGCCGAAGGCCGGACAGTGGGAGCAGGCGGTCGCCTACTGGCGCACGCTGCCCTCCGATCAGGGTGCGCATTATGACCGCGAGGTCGTGCTCGATGCCGCGCAGATCCCGCCGCAGGTCACCTGGGGCACCAGCCCCGAAGACGTGCTGCCGATCACCGGCAGCGTGCCGCATCCCGAGGATGCGAAGGACGAGGGGAAGCGCCGCGCGATCGAACGCTCGCTCGACTATATGGGCCTCGTGCCGGGCACCAGGCTGACTGACGTCAAGGTCGACCGCGTGTTCATCGGTTCCTGCACCAACGGGCGGATCGAGGATCTGCGCGCGGTCGCGGCGATCTCGAAGGGCCGCAAGGTCGCGGCGAGCGTGCAGGCGATGGTCGTGCCGGGCTCCGGTCTCGTGAAGGAACAGGCCGAGCGCGAAGGCATCGACAAGGTGCTGATCGAAGCGGGTTTCGACTGGCGCGAGCCGGGCTGCTCGATGTGCCTCGCCATGAACGCCGACCGGCTCGAGCCGGGCGAGCGCTGCGCTTCGACCTCGAACCGCAATTTCGAGGGAAGGCAGGGTCGCGGCGGGCGCACGCATCTGATGAGCCCGGCGATGGCCGCGGCCGCGGCGTTCAGCGGCCATCTGGCCGATGTACGCGAGTTACAGTAGGACGCGAGCTGCAATAGGCGATGCGCCGCCGCCGCGCATCGGCGCGGCCTCAATCTGGCCATGGTTTGGCTGGAAAAGACGACGATAGCGGCTATGGGAGATGGGCGATGAACCGATGGATTTCGCTGCCAGCGTGTCGTCGGCTTGTTGCCGGTGCGGCGCTCCTGATCGCCGGCGCGGGTTTTGCGATCGCCGGGCACGCCCAGGAAACCGACGCGAGCGACGCGGCGGTCGAGCAGCTTTCGAGCGACTACACCGCGATCGCCGGCGGCTGGTGGCTCGAACAGAAATGCCGCAAGCTTGCCTTCGAACAGAAAATCGCGTTCGAGTGGAATGTCGGTCAGTTGACCGACGCGATCACCAACGAGCTCGGTTCCGCCTGGGTCGCCGCGCGGCAGAAATCGGCGAAGGAAATCGCGCTCGAGCTGCCCTGCGACGATGCCGCGGTGTCGCTGATCGGCGATTCGGTCACGCTCGCCCATGTGGTGACCGACCAGCTTACCGGCCTCGTCTACGAAGCGGGCGTCACCGACCGCGATTATCTCACCGACCGTTACGCCTCGATGGCGCAGGGTCTCGCGGTCGCCGATCGCTGCCGCTTCGGGACCGACGCGTCGCGCGCCGAGTTCAAGACCTGGATCGACCAGATCGGTGCAGCACTCGGTCAACGCTATCCGGGCGTGAATTTCCCGTCGCTCGCGACCGACGCACGGCTGGAGATCGACGCGGCGACCGTGACCTGCACGCCGGAACTCGATCAACGCATCCAGTCGTTCCAGGCGGCGACGCGCGCGCTCGGAATCGATCTCGGCGTCATCGCACCGCCGCAAGGTTAAGGGTTCGGCCCGAGCGGCATGCTCGACCCGCGTTCGGCTGCCTTCGCATGAGCATCGCCGTCACCGACATGCCTGACGACACAAACGAGGAGCCTTTGGCCGATCGGGGTAACAGCGCATCGGCGCCGCGTGTCGAGGCGATGCTGGAAGCACTCGCGGCCTCTACCGTCGCGCTCGCGGCCAGCGCGCTCTGGCGCGAAACGATCGGCGATATCCTGGCGTGGCTCGGTCGCGCCAGCGAGGTCAGTCGCGTCACGCTGTTCGAGATTCATCCGGGGCCGGCGGGTGTGCCGGTCGAGAGCTGCCGCTTCGACTGGGCCGAGCCGGGCCGGGCACCGATCTCCAACGATTCGCGCTATTCGAACCTGCCGATCACCGTTCCGGCGACCGGCGCGCTCGACGATTGGAGTAGCCGGCGTGCCGCGGGCGAGATCGTTGCCGCTTTGCGCCGCGAGACGACGGACGAGACCCGCCGCATTTTCGAAGAGCATGGCACGCTGTCTTTTCTGTCGGTGCCGCTGCATGTCGACGGTGCCTGGTGGGGTTTCCTCGGCTTCGACGATTGCCGTTTCGAGCGGCCCTGGGCATCGCTCGAAATCGGCCTGCTGCGCGCGGCAGCGAGCGTGATCGCCGGTGCGATCCAGCGCGAGCGCATGGAGCAGCGGCTGCGCCAGAGCGAAGAGCGCTATTCGCTGGCAGCGCGCGGCGCGAATGACGGGCTGTTCGATTTCGATCTTGCGGCGGGAACGGCGTTCTGCACCGAGCGGGTGCGCGAAATCCTGTGCGCCGAGCTCGATGTCGGTTGCGGGCCATCCGCGCTTGCCGATTTCTTCGTGCCCGAGGATGCGCGCAGCTTCGCAACAAGACTTGCCGGTGTTTTCCGCGACCGCATCGAGCAGTTCGATTTCGAGGGCCGCCTGCGCGGGGCCAGCGCGATATGCAGCACTGGATCGTGCTGCGCGGCCTCGTTCTCTATGGCGAGGCGGGGGAGCCGCAGCGCGTGGTCGGTTCGCTGCGCGACATCACCGCGCGCAGGATCGCCGAATCCGATCTGGCGCATGCGCGCGGCCAGCTCGCCGAAGCGGTCGAGGCGATCCAGGACGGGTTCGTGGTGTTCGATGCCGAAGACCGGATCGCGCTCTACAACACGCATTATATCGAAAGCTTTTCGGCGCGGCCCGAATCGGTGCGGGTCGGCATGACGATCCGCGAGCTGCTCGAACTCGAAGCCTCGGTGCGGTTCCCGAGGCCCGACCAGCGCCTCGAATATGAAAGCTGGGTGGCCGAGAAGGTGGCCGAGCACAAGACGCTGATGCGCGATTTCGTGCATCGCCGGCATAACGGCCGCTGGGCGCGGCTCAACGAGTATCGCACCGCCGATGGCGGCATCGTCGGCATTCTGACCGACGTGACCGATCTCAAGAATCGCTCGATCGAACTCAAGCGCAGCCGCCAGCTCCTGAAGGCGGTGATCGACGCGGTGCCGGCGCTGATCAGCGTCAAGGATGCCGAATCGCGCTATCTGATGATGAACCGCTTCCAGGCCGAATTGTACGGCACGACCACCGGCGATGCGGTCGGCCGCACCGCGAGCGAGATCATGGGGGCCGATTACGGCGAACAGGCGCGCGCGCTCGACCGGCGTGTCCTCGAGACCGGCGAGCAGGTCTCGCTCATGGAACATGATTTCGTCGATGCCAGCGGCGGCAAGCATGACTGGTACACGATCAAGCTGCCGCTGCATGGCGAGGCAAATGTGCCGGAGGGCATCGTCACCGTGGCGCTCGACGTGACGCAGCTGATCCGGCTCGAACGGGCGCGCGCCAATCTCGCGCGCTATGTGCCGCCCTCGATGGCGACGATCCTCGCCGAAGCCGACGAGCCGATGGGCCCGCCGCGCGAACAGGCGATCGCCGTTTTGTTCGTCGATATCGTCGGCTTTACCGCGCTCGCCTCGGAAGAACCGCCGGCAGAAACCTTCGCGCTGTTGCGCGGCTTTCAGTCGCGCATGGCCGATGCGGTCTTCGCGCATGGCGGCACGCTCGACAAATTTACCGGCGACGGGGTGATGGCGACCTTCGGCACGCCCGATACCGGGCCCAGAGATGCCGGCAATGCGCTCGCCTGCGCGCGCGCGATCGATCGCACGATGGCGGTGTGGAATGCCGAACGCGCCGCATCGGGTGCTGCGCCGATCCGCGTGGTGATGGGTCTCCATTTCGGACCCGCTCTGCTCGGCACGGTCGGCGATGAACGACGGCTCGAATTCGCGGTGATCGGCGACACGGTGAACGTTGCGGCACGGTTGGAATCCCTCGCCCGCGAACTCGATGCCGGCATGGTCATGAGCGGTGCGCTCTATGAAGCGGTCGAACGCGAGATCGCAGCCGGCGTTGGCGATCTGGCGCCTTTGCTCGACGGGCTCGAACGACGGCCGCCGCAGATTCTGCGCGGCCGCCGCCAGCCGGTCGAACTCTGGGTGCTGCCAAGGTAGCCGGCGACGGCGACCGACCGACGGCGGCGTGCGTTATCCACAGAATTTTGAGAAATGCGCTGAGTTGGCGCGAATCGCCAAGCGGTCCGGCCGAGCGCCGGGTTCGAAAACATCAGGAAAACCGCCGCTTTCGGCCTTTTGCGCGGCGTATCTCTACCGGTGCTTCTCTGTTTGCAATTGAGAATGAGTTGCATTATTAGTTCCCCTGCATGGCCGGATCAGAGGCAGTCTCCCGCCAACGATCCGATCCGCAGGAAGGGGCGTGCCACCTCTCCTGCACAAGGCCGACGCGGTGCCGGGCCTCGGCAGGGACACCGGCACCGCGTCGGCTCTGCTAATCTCTCCCTAGAAATCGACGAGACGATCGACGTCCGCCGGCTTTGGCCGGCTTTTGATGGCGGCAGTCGCCTTGACGGCGCGCCGCGCGGGGAGAATTCCATGATCTATGCGCGGGTTACCCAGCGCGTGATGGCGCTCTTCGTCGACGGCGTCGTTCTGCTGGTGCTGACCGGCCTCCTCGAGGTGATCGGTCTGCCGGTCTATGACCAGCCGTTGCTCGCCGATGGCAGCGCGGGCCCGGTTCTGACCTGGTCGCCGCTCGGCATCGCGGTCAGCATCCTGACGGCCGGCGCCTATTTCGTCGGGTTCGAATGCTCGCCCTATCAGGGGACGCTGGGGAAGGTCACGCTCGGCCTGCGCGTCACCGATCTCGAGGGCGGCCGGATCGGCCTGCTGCGCGCGGCGGTCCGCTATTTCGCCAAGTATCTGTCGGCGGCGATCCTGATGATCGGGTTTTTCATGGCGATCTTCACGCGCCGCCGCCAAACGCTGCACGATCTGATCGCGGGCACCGTCGTCATCGGCCGCGGGACCTGAACCAAGGGCTGGCGCCGGCCTTGGCAAGCGCCGGCCGCTGCGACTATACCCAGCCCCTGTTTTCGATGCCGTTTCGACGGCCGGGCCCGATCGGCGGGCGGCTCAGGCGGCAGCACGCGGAGTTTCGTTCGATGGAAAAATTCACCCGGCTGCGCGGCATCGCCGCCCCCTTGCCGATGATGAATGTCGATACCGACATGATCATCCCCAAGCAGTTCCTGAAGACGATCAAGCGCACCGGGCTCGGCAAGAACCTGTTCGACGAGATGCGCTACGAGCAGGACGGCAAGGAGAAGCCGGAGTTCGTGCTCAACAAACCGGCCTATCGCGACGCGAAGATCCTCGTCTCCGGCGCCAATTTCGGCTGCGGCTCGTCGCGCGAGCACGCGCCCTGGGCGCTGTTCGATTTCGGCATCCGTTGCATTATCGCGCCGAGTTTCGCGGACATTTTCTATAATAACTGTTTCAAGAACGGCATCCTGCCGATCGCGCTGCCGGAAGATCAGGTCGCGAAGCTGATGGACGATGCCGAGCGCGGCGCCAATTCGATCGTCACCGTCGATCTCGAATCGCAGGAAATCACCGGGCCCGATGGCGGCCGCATCCGTTTCGACGTCGAACCGTTCCGCAAACATTGCCTGCTGAACGGGCTCGACGATATCGGCCTCACGCTCGAGAAGGCGGCCTCGATCGACAGCTTCGAAAGCAAGAATCGCGGCACGCAGCCTTGGCTGTGGCGATAGCGGCGATACCGTTTTCGAGCGCAACGCGCTCTCTGGAATTGATTCACCACAGAGACACAGAGAACGACGAGGCTCTCTTTTCTCTGTGCCTCCGTGGTGAACCTTCTTCGCTTCGCAAGGAAAACTCATGGCCAAGAACCGCAAAATCCTGATCCTCGCCGGCGACGGCATCGGCCCCGAAGTGATGGGCCAGGTGACGCGCGTGATCGACTGGTTCGCGAAGAACCGCTCGCTCGATTTCGATCTGTCCGAGGGCCTCGTCGGCGGTGCGGCGATCGACAAGCATGGCGTGCCGGTGACCGAAGAGACGATGGCGGATGCGATGGCGGCCGATGCGGTGCTGCTCGGTGCCGTCGGCGGACCAAAATGGGACGATCTGCCGTTCGCGCAGAAACCGGAACGCGCGCTGCTGCGCCTGCGCAAGGATATGGAGCTCTTCGCAAACCTGCGTCCGGCGATGGTGTTCGGGCCGCTCGCCGAAGCCTCATCGCTCAAGCGCGAGCTGGTCGAGGGGCTCGATATCATGATCGTGCGCGAACTGACCGGCGGCGTTTATTTCGGCCAGCCGCGCGGCATCGAGACATTGCCCGACGGCACCAGGCGCGGCGTGAACACGCAGGTCTATACGACGCCGGAAATCATCCGTGTCGCGCGCGTCGCGTTCGATCTCGCGCAGCTGCGGAACGGGAGAGTCTGTTCGGTCGAGAAGGCGAACGTGATGGAAAGCGGCGTCCTGTGGCGCGAGGAAGTGCAGAAGCTGCATGACAGCGACTACAAGGACGTCGAGCTCTCCCACATGTATGCCGACAATTGCGCGATGCAGCTCGTGCGGTGGCCGAAGCAGTTCGACGTGATCGTCACCGACAATCTGTTCGGCGATATCCTGTCGGACTGCGCGGCGATGCTGACCGGTTCGCTCGGCATGCTGCCTTCGGCCTCGCTCGGTGCTGCGGATTCGACCGGGCGGCGGCGCGCGCTCTACGAACCGGTGCATGGTTCGGCGCCGGATATCGCGGGGCAGGGGCTTGCCAATCCGCTCGCGACGTTGCTCTCCTACGCGATGATGCTGCGCTATTCCTTCGAGCGGCTCGAGGATGCGGCTTTGCTCGAAGGCGCGGTCGAAGACGTGCTCGCCTCGGGCGTGCGCACGGCGGACATCATGACGCCGGGTGCGACCAAGGTATCGACGACGGCGATGGGCGAGGCACTGCTCGGCGCGCTCGATCGGCGCGCCCGATAGGGCGCTGCGCGGCTGCGTGTTCACACGCGCGGGATCGGCGCATCCTCGACCGGTACGCGCGGTCGCCGGAGAACGATGACGCCCGCGCCGATGATCAGCAGGATGCCCGTCACGGTCATCGCATCCAGCGTCTCCGAAAAGAACAGCACACCCCATAGGGCTGCGAAAACGAGATAGGTGTAGTCGAAGGTTCCGACGACCGACGAGGCGCCGATCTGATACGCCTTCGCGACGCCCGTCGCGATCGCGACCATGACGATTCCCAGCCCCGCCATGATGGCCCAGTCCCGCAGGTCCATCGGCGTCCATCTTCCGAGAAAGAAATTGTCGGAAGCCGGGGGATCGAACAGAGCAATCGACACGGTTCCCACGATGCCGGCGAACAGCAGACAGAGATGCAGGCCGAGCGCGAGAACGAGCGGGCTTTCCGACGCACAACGCAACCGCGTGACGATGGCGGCCAATGCGTAAAGGATTGCGGCCAGAATCGGAAGGAGCGTCCAGATCGAGAAATCGTCCGCGCCCGGTCGCAGGATAACGAGAACGCCGATGAAGCCGATCGCGATGCCGATCCATCGCGTGCGTCCGACCGGCTCGCCAGCGAAGAGCGACGAGAAGCAGGCGATGAACAGAGGTGTCGTGTAGAGCGCGGTAGCGGCAACCGACAGGTCCATCGACGGCAGGGCCGCGTAATAGGCGATCCACATCCCGACGAGCAGAAGGCTTCGCAGCAGGATCCACGGACGAACGACCTGGAACCATTGGCCGATACCGCCCAGCGCGAGGATCAGCAACAGGACCGGAACAGAAAAGATCGCCCGGGCCGCATAGATCTGCCAAAGCGAGTAGTCGGCCGACATCGCCTTCACCGCGGCGTCGGCCGCGGAAAGAAGCAGGACGGAGGCGACGATGAGGACAACCGCAAGGCGGGTCCGGTCTGCAAACGCGCCTGTCATCGTTCCACCCCCGTCGCTTTCCGGTTCGGCTTACTATGCGTCATCGTGACGGGGCGATAGCAGCCCTGCCGGGTCGAACGCAGAGGCGGTTCGGAGGGCCGCTTGACGCGGATGCTTGACCGACTGGGCACCGGCTCCTAGCGTGATCCTTCGGGGGTTGCGCCCGCCGCTTCAGGCTGCGGGATTGTGGATAGAGAGGCAACCGATGCGTTTCACCATGATTGCGATGGTCGCCCTGGTCGCGATCGGCGTCACCGGCTCGGCCCCGGCCGAGGACCAGGTCCCGCAAAGCGCGACCGATGATTATGTGCCCTGCGGCTGCGGCGGCCCGAAGGCGATCTATGCCGCCAAATATGGCACGGTCCAGCCACCGGCTTTGCAGCAGAGCAATCCGATCGTGCGCCCGAATATCGAACCGGCAACCGCGGGGTCACCGGAAAGTGACGCCGGCTCAGGCGGCTGAGTGAATCGACAGGATCGGCGGATCGGCCTATTATCGGTTTAGATTTCGAGTGGAACGGGAGAGTTCCCATGCGCCTAGCAGCCAGTCTGACCTTGTCCATCTTCCTCGCCGTCGGCGCCGTTGCACCCGCGCTGGCCCAAGGCGGCGATAGCGGCTCCCCGCGCGCAGCCCAGGCTTCCGCCTATTCCACCTATGTCAAAACGACGGGGTCGGTCGCCGAAGCGCCGGCCCAGACGCCTGCGCCGACGACGACCACCACGACCCCGACAACGGGCGGCTGACGCACGCGCACTTAAAAAAACGCAACGTCAGGGCCGCCCTCCGGGGCGGCCCTTTTTCGTTTCAGGGGATCGCGAGAGGCAGAGAAGGACGAGACGCAGAGATAGAGAATGGGTTCAGGCGATGCCGTGCCGCGCATATTCCCGGTCGAGCCGGAAGGCGAGCCAGAGACCGAGCATCCGGTAGTCGCTCCAGATCGACCAGAGCGGATGGCCGAAGGTGGCGGGGCGGTTGCCCTCGATCAGGAAATGACCGGCCCAGGCCGGGAGGTACCCCGCAAGGGGAACGAAGAGGAGAAGCCAGATGGGTCCGTGGATCAGGGCCCAAAGCAGGAGAAGGGGTGCGAACGCGCTGCCGAGATAATGCAGTCGGCGACTGCCCTCCTTCCGGTGCAGCAGCAGATATCGCTGCCAGAAGGCGCGATAGTTGTCCGGACCGGCCCCGGGATTAGGGGTGCCGCCGATCCGGGGGCGGGGTTCGTAACGGTCTCGCTCGGTCATCCTGCTCGCTTGCTCTCCAACCGGTTGGGGCCTATGTGATCGCGGCCCGCGACCGGCTCAAGACCTCAGCGATCATCGGTTATCAGGGTTCCGAACGGAACGGGTAAGAAACGGAAGGGTTATCATGGGTTTCAGGGTTGCGGTTGTCGGCGGCACGGGCAATGTCGGACGCGAAATGCTGTCGACGCTCGCCAGTCATGAATTTCCCGCGGACGAGGTGGTCGTGCTCGCGTCTGCGAATTCGGCCGGCCTCGAAGTTTCGTTCGGCGAGGAAAAGACCCTGAAGGTCAAGGCGCTCGACAGCTTCGACTTCAAGGGCATCGACATCGCGCTGTTTTCGCCGGGTGCGAAAGTATCGGCCGTGCATGCGCCGCGTGCGGCGGCGGCCGGTGCCATCGTGATCGACAACACCTCGCAGTTCCGCATGGAACCCGATGTGCCGCTGGTGGTGCCGGAAGTGAATGCCGATGCGATCGCCGGCTATACCAAGCGCCACATCATCGCCAATCCGAACTGCTCGACGATCCAGATGGTGGTCGCGTTGAAGCCGCTGCACGATCTGGTGCCGATCAAGCGCATCGTCGTTGCGACCTATCAGTCGGTCTCGGGTGCGGGCAAAGAGGGGATGGACGAGCTGTTCAACCAGACGCGCGCCATCTACATGAACGGCCCGGTCGAGCATAAGAAATTCACCAAGCAGATCGCGTTCAACGTGATTCCGCATATCGACGTCTTCCTCGATGACGGTTCGACCAAGGAAGAATGGAAAATGCAGGTCGAGACGCGGAAGATCCTCGATCCGGATATCAAGGTCGCGGCGACCTGCGTGCGCGTGCCGGTCTTCGTCGGCCATGCCGAAGCGGTCAATATCGAGTTCGCGGACAAGATCACCGTCGAGCAGGCACGCAGCGCGCTGAAGAAGGCGCCGGGCGTCATTGTGGTCGATCACCGCGCCGACGAGGGCTATGTGACGCCGCTCGAATGCGCCGGCGACGAGGCGGTTTATGTGAGCCGCATTCGCAAGGATCCGACGGTCGAGCACGGGCTGTCGCTGTGGATCGTCTCCGACAATCTGCGCAAAGGGGCGGCGCTCAACGCGGTGCAGATCGCCGAAGAGCTGGTCGCCAATTATCTGCCGAAGCGGTAAACGCCCCAGAGGCAATCGGGGTAAACGAGCAGCGCAAATCAGCGCAGCTTGACGAGTTCGAACGCGGGGGCCGGCTTGCTGTCGGCCCCCGTTTCGTTGTCCGGCGGAACCAGCAGCAACTCGCGCCGTCCGGCGACGACGGTCGCGGAGACGACGGCCTGCGTGTCGGCGGTCGCAGCGACAAGGGCGGTCGGCAGATCGGCGCCGAGCAGAACATAGCCGGTCAATCGCGCGGCGAAATAATCGCCGGTGCCATGCGCTTCGAGTTTCTGGCGCGCGACATCGATCCGCCAGGCGCCGCGCGCATCGACCGCGACGGTCGCGAGCGTCGTTGTGTCGGTATCGATGCCGGTGACCAGGATCGCGAGATCGCGTTTGGCGGCGCGACGCAGGGCATCCGCCGCTTCGAGCGATTGGTCGATCGTGTCGGTCGGCATGCTGGCGAGCCAACCAAGCTCGAACTGGTTCGGGATCGCG
>JBBDWW010000453.1:0-11083 GCA_040902645.1 Dongiaceae bacterium
CGGCGGACATAGCGAGGGCGGCGCGCTGATGCGATATACGGCTTGCGTCGGCGGCGGGCGGGTCACGGCACGGATTTTCGTGGGGGCGTGCCTTGAACCCGGGCTTGAAGCTGTTAGATTGAGGCTCAGCCTCCGTTCGCGGAGGCCCGCCCGCCGCCGCACATTCACGATTGCGCAAGCCGACCAATGAACATTCACGAGTACCAGGCGAAGGAACTCCTCGCCCGTTTCGGCGTTGCCGTTCCGCGCGGTTACCCCGCATTCACCGTCGACGAGGCGGTTGACGCCGCGAAAAAGCTGGGTAGCAAAATCTGGGTCGTGAAGGCCCAGATCCATGCCGGCGGGCGCGGCAAGGCGGGCGGCGTCAAGCTCGCCCGCTCGCTCGACGAAGTCCGCGCCATCGCCAAAGAACTGCTCGGCAAAACCCTGGTCACCAAACAAACCGGGCCGCAGGGCCGTGTCGTTGGCCGCCTCTATGTCGAGGAAGGCTGCGACATCGCGCGCGAGCTCTATCTCGGCCTTCTGATCGATCGCGCGACCAGCCGCGTCACCGTGATCGCCTCGATGGAAGGCGGCATGGACATCGAGGAAGTCGCCGCCCATCACCCCGAAAAGATCCTGAAAGTGACCATCGATCCAGCGACCGGGCTTATGCCGCATCACGCGCGCCGCATCGCCTACGCGCTTGAGCTCGATGGCGACCAGGTCAAGAAGGCGGTCAAATTCATCGACGCGATCTACAAGGCGTTCGTCGATCTCGATGCCTCCGTGATAGAACTCAATCCGCTGATGATCACCAAATCGGGCGACGTGGTTGTGCTCGATGCCAAGATCAATTTCGACGACAACGCGCTCTATCGTCATAAAGACGTGGCAGAACTGCGCGATGAGGACGAGGAAGATCCGGCCGAGCGCGAAGCCGCCCGCAACGAGCTCAATTACGTGAAGCTCGACGGCAATATCGGCTGCATGGTCAACGGCGCCGGCCTCGCCATGGCGACGATGGACATCATCAAGCTCTATGGCGGCGAGCCGGCGAACTTCCTCGATGTCGGCGGCGGGGCGACGCGCGAGCGGGTCACGGCCGCATTCAAGATCATCCTCTCCGATCCGAACGTGAAGACGATCCTGGTCAATATTTTCGGCGGCATCATGCGCTGCGACATCATCGCCGAGGGCGTGGTGGCGGCGGCGCGCGAACTCAGTTTGCGGGCGCCGCTGGTGGTGCGGCTCGAAGGCACCAATGTCGAACTCGGCAAGAAGATCCTCGCCGAGTCGGGTCTGCCGATCCTCTCCGCGTCCGATCTCGCCGACGCCGCCGAGAAAGCGGTCAAGGCCGTGCGGGAGGCAGCCTGATGGCGGTGCTCGTCGATCGCAACACGCGCGTCATCTGCCAGGGCTTCACCGGTTCGCAGGGCACGTTCCATTCCGAACACGCGATCAAATACGGCACGAAGATGGTCGGCGGCGTGACGCCGGGTAAAGGCGGCACGCGCCATCTCGATCTGCCGGTCTTCGATACCGTCGCGGAAGCGGTCGCGGCGACCAAAGCCGATGCGAGCGTGATCTATGTGCCGCCGGCCTTTGCGGCCGATGCGATTCTCGAGGCGGTCGCCGCTTCGTTGCCGCTGGTCGTGTGCATCACCGAGGGCATTCCGGTGCTCGACATGGTGCGGGTCAAGCGCGCGCTCGAGGGCAGCGCGACGCGGCTGATCGGGCCGAACTGCCCGGGCGTCATCACCCCCGGCGAATGCAAGATCGGCATCATGCCCGGCCATATCCACAAACGCGGGCGCGTCGGCATCGTCTCGCGCTCGGGCACGCTCACCTATGAGGCAGTCGCACAGACGACCGCCGTCGGGCTCGGCCAGACGACCTGTATCGGCATCGGCGGCGACCCGGTGAACGGCACCAACTTCATCGACTGTCTCGAACTGTTTCTCGCCGATCCCGAGACCGAAGGCGTCATTATGATCGGCGAAATCGGCGGCAGCGCCGAGGAAGAGGCGGCTGATTTCGTGCGCCGCGCGCGGACGAAGAAGCCTATCGTCGGGTTCGTGGCCGGCGTTTCGGCCCCGCCCGGCCGGCGGATGGGCCATGCCGGGGCGATCATCGCCGGCGGCAAAGGCGGGGCGGGCGACAAGATCGAGGCCCTGAAATCCGCAGGAATCCTGGTTTCGGACTCGCCGGCCCGGCTCGGCGATACCATGTTGGGGGCGATGAAGGGCTAAGATTTCGATGGCGCCGGGCCTGACCCGCCGCCAGCCGGATCGCCGGGGCCACGCCGGGCCAACCCTGGTCGCGAACAAGGAGCAGCATCAGACGATGGAGCGCGACGAACTATCCTTCCTGTCCGGTCCGAACGCCGAGTTCATTGCCGATCTTTATGCCCGCTATGTGACCGATCCGGGTTCGGTGGAGGCGAGCTGGCGGGAATTTTTCGCAAGCCTCAACGACGACAGCCGCACCGTGCTCGACGACATGCAGGGCGCGAGCTGGACCCGGCGCGACAATGGCGGCGGCAATGGCGGCGTCGAAATCATGATCGACGAGGCGCCGTCGATCGCCGGTTCGCGAGTCGAATCGCCGCTGCGCTCGGTCGGAATCGACCAGATCCGGGCGGCGGCCACCGATTCGGTGCGCGCGTTGATGCTGATCCGGGCCTACCGGGTGCGCGGCCATCTCGAGGCCGATCTCGATCCGCTCAAGCTCAAGCCGCGCGACAAACATCCCGAGCTCGATCCGGCGAGCTACGGTTTCACCGATGCCGATATGGACCGGCCGATCTTTCTCGACGGCGTGCTCGGATTCCAATATGCGTCGCTGCGCCAGATCGTGCAGATCGTCCGCGAGACCTATTGCGGCAAGATCGGCATCGAGTTCATGCATATCCAGGATCCGACGCAGAAGGCGTGGATTCAGGAACGCATCGAGAGCATCCGCAACCACACGCAATTCACCGAGAAAGGCAAACGCGCCATTCTCGAACGGCTGACCCATGCCGAGGCGTTCGAGCGGTTTCTCGACAAGAAATATACCGGCACCAAAAGATTCGGCATCGAAGGCGCCGAAACGACGATTCCGGCGCTCGAACAGATTCTCAAGCGCGGCAGCCAGCTCGGCGTCAACGAAGTCGTGCTCGGCATGGCGCATCGCGGCCGGCTGAATGTGCTGGCCAACGTGCTGGGCAAGCCCTTCACCGCGATCTTTTCCGAGTTCCAGGGCAATCCGGCCAATCCCGAAGACGTGCAGGGTTCGGCTGACGTCAAATACCATCTCGGCACCTCGTCGGATCGCGAGTTCGACGGCCGCCGCGTGCATCTCTCGCTCACCGCCAACCCCTCGCATCTCGAAGCGGTCAACACCGTCGTGCTCGGCAAGGTGCGCGCGAAGCAGGCGCACAAGGGCGACATCGACCGCAACCAGACGATGGCGATCCTGCTGCATGGCGATGCGGCGTTCGCCGGGCAGGGTCTCGTCGGCGAGACGCTCGATCTATCGGATCTCAAGGGCTATCGCGTCGGCGGCACGATCCATTTCATCATCAACAACCAGATCGGTTTCACGACCGACCCGGTCAAATCGCGCACAGGCCCCTATTGCTCGGAAGTTGCAAAACAGATCCAGGCGCCGATCTTCCACGTCAATGGCGATGCTCCCGAGGCGACGGTGCATGTCGCCCGGATTGCGATGGAATACCGGCATGAGTTCAAGCGCGACGTCATCATCGACATGTTCTGCTATCGCCGGCACGGCCATAACGAGGGCGACGAGCCGTCCTTCACCCAGCCGCTGATGTATCGGCGAATCGCCGAGCATCCGACGACGCGCGCGCTCTATGCCGAGCGGCTGGTCGAAAAGGGCATCGTTTCGCGCGAGGAAACCGACCATATCGCGACCGAGTTCCAGGCAAAGCTCGAGGAGGCGTTCGAGTCCGCGCCCGGTTACAAGCCGAACAAGGCCGACTGGCTGGAAGGGGCGTGGGCCGGGCTTGCGGTTGCGACCGGCGACGATCGGCGCGGTGAGACCGCCGTCGAGCCCGACACGCTGCGGCTGATCGGACAGGCGCTTACCTCCGTTCCGGAAGGCTTTACCGCGCATCGACGATTGCTGCGCATTCTCGATAACAAGCGCGAACGGCTCGAAAGCGGCAACGACATCGACTGGGCGACCGCCGAGTCGCTGGCCTTCGGCAGCCTGCTGCTCGAAGGCTGCAAGGTCCGGCTCTCCGGCCAGGATTGCGGGCGCGGCACGTTCAGCCAGCGCCATGCGGTGCTGATCGATCAGGAGACGATGGACGAATATGTGCCGCTGAATGCGGTGCGCAAGGGTCAGGCGCTGATCGAAGTGATCGACAGTCCGCTCTCCGAAGCGGGCGTGCTCGGATTCGAATACGGCTATTCGCTGGCCGAGCCGCGTGGCCTCGTCGTCTGGGAGGCGCAGTTCGGTGATTTTGTGAACGGCGCGCAGGTCATCATCGACCAGTTCATCGCCTCGGGCGAGAGCAAGTGGCTTCGCATGTCGGGCCTCGTGATGCTGCTGCCGCACGGTTATGAAGGCCAGGGACCGGAACACAGCTCGGCGCGTCTCGAACGGTTCCTGCAGCTTTCAGGCGAAGACAACATGCAGGTCGTGAACTGCACAACGCCGGCCAATTACTTTCACGCGTTGCGCCGGCAGATGCACCGCAATTTCCGCAAGCCGTTGATCGTCATGACGCCGAAATCGCTTTTGCGTCACAAACTCTGCGTATCGCGCCTGGCCGATATGGGACCAGGCACGTCGTTTCATCGCGTGATGTACGACGATGTCAAACTTTGTGCCGACGAGAACGTGCGGCGCGTTGTGCTCTGCTCCGGCAAGGTCTACTACGATCTCTATGAAGAGCGCGCCAAGCGCGGAATCAAGGACGTGGCTTTCCTGCGGCTCGAACAACTCTGCCCGTTTCCGCACAAGGCGCTGAAGGCCGAGCTTGCGCGTTTTCCGCAGGCCGACATCGTGTGGTGCCAGGAGGAGCCGAAAAACATGGGTGCGGCGTTCTTCGTCATGCCGGAGATCGAGGCAGTGCTGACCGAACTCGGCCATGCGGCGGGCCGCGCGCGCTATGTCGGACGGCCTGCGGCGGCATCGCCGGCGACCGGCCTGCTCAAGCGCCATCTGCGCGAACAGGCGCTTCTGGCCGATCAGGCCTTGAGCGCGGAGTAAAAGGAAGAAGCCGATGGCGAAAGATATCGTGGTACCGCAGCTCGGCGAATCGGTGACCGAGGCGACGATCGCCAAGTGGATGAAGAAAGTCGGGGACAGCGTCGCGCAGGACGAGATGCTGCTCGAACTCGAGACCGATAAAGTGACGCTCGAAGTGAATGCGCCGGTCGCGGGGCGTCTCGCCGAAATCACCGCCCAGGAAGGCACGACGGTCGAAGTCGGCGCGATCGTCGGCCGGCTGGCCGAAGCGGGCGAAGCCGTGACCGCGAAGGCCCCAGCGGCCAAACCCGATGCCGCCAAGGCAGCACCCGCACCAGCGGCGGCCGCGCAAACCCCGAGCGCCGAAACCGGCAAACAGGCAGTCGGCGCGTCGGGTCCGGTGCCCGATCTCACGCGCAAGATTTCCGACGAGCAGCGCGCGCAGGCGCGCCCGACCATGGGCGATCGCCACGAGGCGGGCGCGCCGCCCGAGGGCGAACGCGCGACCGGCGTCGAGGCAAAAGAAGACGAGGCGCTCTCGCCGTCGGTGCGCAAGCTGATGGAAGAGAACGAGGTCGCGGCGGATGAGATCGCCGGCAGCGGACTCGGCGGGCGCATCACCAAGGGCGATGTGCTTGATTATATCGGCAAGGAAGTGAAGAGGGGCGCCGGCGAGCCATCGTCGGACGGCAAGAACGCGCAGGCCGAACAGCCGGGCGCCGTAGAACCCGAATTGCGCACGACCGCGGCACCGCCATCCGCGCCGCCGCCTGCACCGTCACAGGCCGCACCATCCCAGGCCACGCCTGCCCAGCTTGCCGCAAAACCCGCAGCACCATCGCGGCCGGCACCGGTTGTACGCGCGGTCGATGGCGAGGGCGCGCCGCCGCGCGAAGAGCGTGTGCGCATGTCGCGTCTCAGGAAGCGCATCGCCGAGCGCCTCAAGCAGTCGCAGAACACCGCCGCCATGCTCACGACCTTCAACGAAGCCGACATGAGCGCGGTGATCGCGGTGCGCAAGCAATATCGCGACATCTTCGAGAAGAAGCACGGCATCAAGCTTGGCTTCATGTCGTTCTTCGTGAAGGCGGCGATCGTCGCGCTGAAGGAGATTCCGGCGGTCAATGCCGAAATCGACGGCGAGGATATCATCTACAAGAATTTCTACGATATCGGCGTCGCGGTCGGGATCGAACAGGGCCTGGTCGTGCCCGTGCTGCGCGATTGCGACCGGCTGAATTTCGCCGAGATCGAAACGAAACTGTCGGAACTCGGCCGCAAGGCGCGCGAAGGCAAACTGGCGATCGACGATCTGACCGGCGGCACCTTCACGATCTCGAACGGTGGCGTCTACGGATCGCTGATGTCGACGCCGATTCTCAATCCGCCGCAATCCGGTATTCTCGGCATGCACAAGATCCAGGACCGGCCGATCGCGGTCGGCGGCAAGATCGAGATCCGACCGATGATGTATCTAGCACTCACCTACGATCACCGGGTCATCGACGGGCGGGAAGCGGTGACCTTCCTCGTGCGCCTCAAGGAGTGCATCGAGGATCCGCAGCGTATCCTGCTCGACATGTGAGGACCGTGCCGATGGATGCACAAGCCCCCAAGCAGGCTACTGACGGCGGCGCCCGGCCCGGCGCCAAAGCCCCCGGCGCCAATATGCGGCGCGTGCCGTACTGGAATCAGACCACCGATTTCACCTGCGGGCCGTCGGCCGTAATGATGGCGATGAACGCCTTCGATCCCGATGTCGGCATGACGCGGCCGCTGGAATACACGCTCTGGCGCGAGGCGAATTCGGTCATCATGCGCGGCAAGGGCCCGGCGGGATGCAGCCCGATCGGCCTCGCGCTCGCGGCGCACCGGCGCGGTTACGAGACCGAGACCCACATCAATCACGAGCACGCGTTTCTCGTCGACCGCGCGCGCAACCCGAAGCACCGCGAAGTGGTCGAGATCGTGTTCAAGATGGATCTCGCCGAGCTCGAGGCGGAAGGGCTGTTGGTCATCCATGACTGGCCAGGCGTTGCCGGCATCGAGGCGAAGTTCCGCGAGGGCTGGCTGCCGATCGTGCTGGTCAGCACGCATTTCGTCCATGGCGATCACACGCCGCACTGGATCGTGGTGACCGGTTTCGACACCGACCGGGTCTATATCAACGATCCGTGGATCTCGCGGAACAAGGGTCAGAGCGAAATCGACGTGACCGACCGGCCGATCCCACGCGCCGATTTCAACCGGATGGCCTGCTACGGCAAGCGCAAGGAGCGCTCGGTCCTGTTCATGCGCCAGCGCGGCGCGTAAAAAGCCGGCGCAGAGACGCGTCGCGGGCGCGCGGCGCCGATAACGGACAAAGGGCGGCAATCGCATGGCGGATCAGTATGACGTGGCGATCATCGGCGGCGGGCCGGCGGGTTATGTCGCCGCGATTCGTGCCGCCCAGCTCGGCATGCGGACCACCTGCATCGAGAAGCGCGGCGCGCTCGGCGGCACCTGCCTCAATGTCGGTTGCATCCCCTCGAAGACGCTGCTGCATGCCTCGGAACGCTACGAAGAGGCGAAGGGCCATCTCGCACCCTTCGGTATCAGGATCGGCAGCGTCGATCTCGATCTAGCGGCCCTGCTCGCGCACAAGGATAAGGTCGTCACCGGCCTCACCAGGGGCATCGAATCGCTCTTCAAGAAGCACAAGATCGACTATCTCAAGGGAAGCGGACGGCTCGCCGGTTCCGGCCGCGTCGATGTGGCGCTCGCCGATGGCGGCACAACGTCACTCGCCGCGACCTCGATCGTAATCGCGACCGGCTCCGAGCCGACTTCGCTGCCCGGCATCGCGATCGACGAGAAGCGTATCGTCTCCTCGACCGGCGCGCTGACTCTGCCGAGGGTGCCGGCGCATCTGGTGGTGATTGGTGCTGGCTATATCGGGCTCGAGATGGGATCGGTCTGGCGCCGCCTCGGTTCGAAGGTGACGGTCGTCGAGTATCTCGATCGCGTCCTGCCTGGCATGGACAAGGAGATCGCGAAGCAGTTCCAGCGCATCCTCGAGCGCCAGGGCATGAAGTTCCGTCTCGCGACCAAGGTGACGGGGGCGTCATCGTCGAGTGAAAGCGTCTCGCTCACGCTCGAGCCGGCGGCAGGCGGTGCGGCGGAGACGTTGCTGGCCGATTGCGTGCTGGTGGCAGTCGGTCGGCGGCCCTTCACCGACGGGCTCGGGCTCGAGGAAGCGGGCGTCGCGCTCGACGACAAGGGCCGGGTGCGCACCGATGCGCAGTTCCGCACCAGCGTTGCCGGCATTTACGCGATCGGCGACGTGATCGCCGGCCCGATGCTCGCGCATAAGGCGATGGACGAGGGCGTCGCGCTGATGGAACGGCTCGCGGGTCAGGCCGGGCATGTGAATTACGAAACCGTGCCGGGCATCGTGTTTACCTGGCCGGAAGTCGCCTCGGTCGGCCGCACCGAGGAACAGCTCAAGGAAGCCGGCATCGAGTATCGCGTCGGCAAGTTTCCGTTCATGGCGAACAGCCGTTCGCGCACGACCGGCGAGACCGACGGGTTCGTCAAACTCTTGGCCGACGCAAAAACCGACCGGTTGCTGGGTGCGCATATTCTCGGTCCCGATGCCGGTACGCTGATCCACGAATGCGTGGTGGCGATGGAATTCGGCGGCGCGGTCGAAGATCTCGCGCGCTCGTTCCACGGTCATCCGACTTTGTCGGAATCGATCAAGGAAGCGGCGCTCGCCGCCGGCACCGGCGCGATCCATATTTGAAAAGGGCGCGGGCCGTGCCCCGGTCAGAGTTTCACGACCGGAATGCACATCCAGGTCAGGTCGCGGATCCGTTCGGCGCCGAAGCTTTCGTAGAAATTGAAGGCGAGGCGGTTCGGGTCGTACACGTTCCAGACCAGCTCGCCGGCATCGAACTCGCGGGCGATGCGCGCGGCCTCCGCCATCAGCGCACGGCCGACGCCGTGGCGCCGCGCATTCTCGCGCACCCAGAGATCGATGATGTAAAGCAGCCGCAGGCTGCGATCGACGTCGTAGCCGAAATGAAACAGCAGATACCCGGCCGGCCGCCGGCTGACATGCGCGATGATGCCGTCGAAGGCGCGCTTCGGGCCGAAGCCGCCCTCGCGGAACGCCTTTGCATCGAAATTGAGCGGCGCCTTGTCGCCGAGCGAACGCAGATAATCGGCGAACTCGCGCGACATGGCGATGATCTCTGTCGCATCGTCGGGCGCAATCGGCCGGATCGTCGGCTGAGTTTTTTCCGCTGCAACGGGCACGTCGTTCAACCCGGGATGGCCGGGAGATACATCCATGTATAGTCCGTGACGTGATCCGCCCCAAGGCTGGCATAGAAATCGAATGCCGGCCTGTTCGCATTGTGCACGCACCAGACCAGGCGGTGCGCGCTGAACTCGCTGGCGATCCGGCTGGTTTCCGCAATCAGCAGACGGCCGATGCCGTGGCGACGCATCGCCGGGCGAACCCAGAGCTCGATGATGTAGAGGAGGCGCGTCGCCCGGTCGATATCGTAGCTGAAATGGTACAGCAGATAGCCGGCCGGCTCGTCCCCGACATGGGCGACGATGCCGTCGAACATCCGATGCGGCCCGAACCCGTTCTCGCGATAGGCTGCGTCGTCGAAACTGAATTCGGTCTCGTCGCCGAGCGAGCGGAGATGGGCGGTGAACTCCCGCCACATCTCCAGAATCTCGGGCGCGTCGTCCAGCGCGATCGGCCGGACGACAGGCGAAGCGATTACGGGTGCCGGATTTGCAGCCAAGAGAACCTAGTCCAGTGCCTCGATGGCGGTGACCGTCAGCACGTCGAGAATGAGATTGGTCGCCTCGCGCACCAGCAGCACCTTGTCGTCGACGATATAGTATTCGTAGCCGGAACGGCGCGGAAGCTGTCCGCGCAGGTCGTCCGGCAGCCGGTAATAGGCGACATCGTCCGGAATCCGCTGGCCGCGCGCAATTTGCATCGCGATGCCGGGCGGCAGCCAGCCTTTCTTCGCGAGCCCTGGCGGAATGCCCTTGTTCTTCCCGGAACCGTCATAGACATAGTCGTGATAGTTCCGGGCGTAATAGCCGCGGATCAGCCGCCGCTCGACCTCGTCCATGAGGATGTCGCCGAGATCGCCGTCGTCGGCGATCTGGACGGCGCGCGGGTCGATCGAAAGTGCCGTCTCCGCGGAGACGGCATGCGGCGCGATGGTCAGAAGGGGTGCGAGGGCAAGAAGGGTCAGCAATCTACGCATGGTCTTAACCTCCATTACGGTCCGCCAGGCCCGCCGCGGCGACGAGCCCGCGGATGCGCCCGATCATACCCCGAAAGCAGGGCCGCGCTATCCACGTCGGTATAGCGCTGCGTCGTGCTGAGCGAGGCATGGCCGAGCAATTCCTGGATGGCGCGAATGTCGGCGCCATTGGCCAGCAAATGGGTGGCAAAACTGTGGCGCAATGCGTGCGGAGTCGTGGCTTCCGGCAGGCCCAACCGGGCCCTGAGCCCGGCAATCCGGCCCTGGACGATCCGCGCGTTGAGCCGGCCGCCGCGCACCCCGACAAAGGCCGGATGCGCGCCCTGGTTCGGCCAGGGCGTCGCGGCGCGCCAGGTTTCGATCGCCTCGATCACGGCCGGCAGAAGCGGCACCTGGCGCTGCTTGCGGCCCTTGCCGAGCACGGTCAGGGTCGCAACGCCGTCGCGCTCGGTGCTGCGCGGCAGATCGCGCCAGTCGAGCGCCAGCGCCTCGCCGATGCGCAGGCCCGCGCCATAGAGCAGCAGCAGCAGCGCAAGATCGCGGACGGCGCACCAGGATGCGGTTTCGCTGTCGGCGGCCGTGCCGGCCCCGGTACCTATATCGTCCAGCGCATCGATCAG